>CAYYSH010000005.1:0-23483 GCA_964474265.1 uncultured Anaerolineales bacterium | reverse complement strand
CTTACACGCACGCCAACGTTCACCCCGACTCCCACCCCCACGCCGGCCCCCAGTCGCTCACCGGTGCTCGTCAGCCACGCACAACTGCCGTTGCTCATGCGTGACTTTCGTGCTGTCCCATCAATCAAGACCTCAGTCATCAGACCCTGAATAGGCTGTCTCGCGGCCCGGCGTCACCCGAGGCGGGCCAGGCCGAGGCCCAATCAACCGCCGCGTACGCCCGCCCTCGACGATTTCTAACTCCGACACACCGGTTTGTGGCCGGCCATGATCCCGGCCAAAGTACACCACCTGCTTCCACACAGCAGTGGCGTCCTCAGCCACGATCACCAGCAAATCATCCTTGTGACAATGAGTGAGGGCATACTCAACAGCCTCACATTCGGGCAAGATAACGTCAATGTTCTCCTCGGGCAAGCCGGCCTCCAGCGCACCGGACTTCAGCAGCCCAGCCACCTCACCAGACGCGCGGCCTGGTACCGGGGCCCCCTCCCGAACCACCAGGCGGTCGAAGGCAGCGCCAGCGATACGGCCCATTTCCTGGATGTCCTGATCGCGTCGATCGCCCGGAGCACCAATAACACCGATCCTGCGCTGAGCTGATACGGTTTCGACGAATTCGACCAGTGCGTGAAAGGCCGGCGGGTTGTGAGCCGAATCGACGAGAACCCGGAAAGCGTACTGATCGAACAAGTTCAGCCGGCCTGGCGTCTGGAAGAACGTCGTGGCAAACGTTCGCAAGCCCTGGCGAACGTTTTCGATCGAGGTTCCAAGCGCGTAGCAGATGGCGATGGCAGCCAATGCATTCGAGACATTGAACAGAGCCGTGCCCTCGATAGTCGCCGGAATAAGATGCGTCCACAACAGCGGGATTTGTCGCTCGCCATCACAGAGGGTGACCATCTGGCCATTGACACCCTCTTCCAAAACCACGGCCCGGCCACCCTGGGCGGTGTGTTGGCGGATCACCGGGTTGCTAGCGCTCATGGCAAAATAAACCGGCGTTGCCGGCGTGCGTTCTGCCATGCGGACACAGCGCGGGTCGTCGGCGTTCAAAATGACGTGACCATCAGACTGTATCGCGTCTACGACCACGAACTTCATCTCGGCAATATCGTCCAAAGACTCCAGTCGCATGCTCTTACTGCCAAGATGATCGTTTTGCACGTTCAGCACCGCCGCCACATCGCACTGGTCGAATCCCAGACCTTCCTCGACAATGCTGTTCAATGCCGTCTCCAACACAGCGGCGTCCACTGTCGGGTCTCTCAGAATCAGGCGTGCACTCCACGGTCCAGTCATATCGCCCCGCAGATTCTGCTCGCCATCTACATAGATGCCATCGCTCGTGGTCAGTCCCACGTGCCGGCCACTCATCTTCAGAATGTGTGCCACCATGCGCGCAGTGGTTGTCTTGCCATTCGTGCCGGTAATAGCCGCAATGGGAATGCGAGCCGGCGTTCCTGGCGGAAACAGCATTTCGACAACCGGGGTTGCCACGTCCCGTGGTGTCCCCTCACTGGGCGCCACGTGAATTCGGAAGTCAGGGGCTGCATTTACCTCAACGACAGCCCCGCCAACCTCGCGGATGGGGCGGGAGATGTCCGGCGTGACCATGTCGATGCCGGCAATGTCCAGGCCCACGACCCTGGCTGCGCGACGAGCAAGCCTGATATTGTCGTAATGGATCTCGCCCGTCCGGTCAACCGGGACCCCGCCGGCAGCCACATCACCCGTGGAACGCAGATAACAGACATGGCCGGCCGGCAGGACAGTCTCAAGGGTGTAGCCAGCCTGAGCCAGAAGCCGCTCAGCCTGACGATCGATCTCGATGCGATTCAAGACCTTTTCGTGCCCAACGCCCCGGCGAGGATCTCTATTTGTTATGTCCACTAATTCGGCGATAGTGTGCCGGCCATCACCAACGACATGGCCTGGAATCCGCTCAGCAACCGCGACGACCTCATCGTTGATGACCAGGACGCGGTGGTCGCGACCAGCTATGAACTCTTCCACCAACACATGCTCGTCGTATCTCCGGGCGCGGTCAAAGCCCTCTCGAACGTGGTCGGCCGTTCGCAGGCCGCAGGATACACCGCGTCCATGGCTCACGTTGACCGGCTTGGTCACCACAGGATAGCCAAGCCGCTCGGCAGCGGCCACGGCCTCATCGGCGGTGCGGACTACCTCATTGCGAGGCACGGGGATGCCGGCGTTGTACAATAGTGTGGTCGTCAGCTTCTTGTTCGTAGCAATATCAACGGCGATCTTGCTCGTGATGGATGTGAGTGTGCCCTCAATCCGCTTTTGGTATCGACCATAGCCGAGTTGGACGAGATTCCCTTCGTTGAGGCGAATGTGCGGAATACCACGCTGCCTGGCAACGTCCACAATTACTGCTGTGCCAGGGTCCAGAGCAGTCTGATCCGCCAGCCGGGCAAGGGTTTCGAGCTCAGCTTGCAGGTCCAGGGTCACACCACCAGCCGGCTGAAACTCCTCCGGCAAGGCCGACTGGACAACCTTTACGGCCAACGTGCCGGCCCGGATACCGACTTGCTCTTCCTGATACTCGTATACAACAAAGTATCGGTCAGAACCGGCACTCAGCGCCTGCCCATACACGACCGGGACACCGGCCAGGCACTGCAACGCCAGGGCAAGATGTGGCAGCAGATGGGGAAGGGAGGTGCCGGCACGCAACTGTTCCGCAAGTTGTCGATGGAAATCCGGGGGATGTGGCCACTCGCTTGGCTCAGCGGCCACCAGATGACCGGGCTCCAGCGCCGGCATCATTTCGAGCAAGCGCTCCGCGAAGCCATCCAGCTCCTGAGTCGATCGATGTGCGAGAGGCCCCATATCCACGGTCAGGCGAACTACGGGCCGGCGACCGTACGGGCTGGGGCCGCAGTAGACACGTGTTTCCAGAATTCGCACAGGTTTATTCGCCAGTTGGAGTCGGTTGAGGTGTCATGGCCGGCGGCTGATCGAGACTGGCATCCAGATAGGCACGCCAGTCCCGTTCAAAGTCTGCCACATCCACGCCCAGGACAGCCGGCACTGCCCGGTCCCAGGAAGGAGCAACAGCCAGTGCCTGATCGAGGGCAAGGAGTCTGGCGGGGCCATACTGATCAGCCACATAGTCAGCCATGGTCATCACTTCATAGTAGGCCAAATACGCCTGCGAGCGGCTGGCAGAAAACAGGTTGATCGCTCGGGGCACAATCAACCGATCCTGGTCCCTGGCAGCACGCAACGTATTTTGCATCTGGATTTGCCAGCGCTCCGGAAATGGCGCCTGCCAGCGCAGAGACCAGTAGCGTAAGTGATCCTGGAAGAGCTGTACGCTGTCCAGATAATGATAGCGCGCTGCATCGCCGGGGTCAGCGAGGCGGTCGGCAATGGGGTGGGCCAGACGCCACAGGATCGGCGCACTGTCCGACACTGAAACGAGCCGAGGGCTGAGTCTGGGCGACGGGAGGATCAGCCGGTTATCCTGCGAGTCATACTCGACAATGTCGTCGGGAACGATCTCCACCGTGAGGCGTTCGCCGGCCAGCACAGGCACATCTCCCTGCTCATAAGCGGTGCGCAGGGCCTCAACGACCCCCTGCACAGCCTCGGCGTCCGCTTCGTGGTAAATGAAGTGAATGCCGGGGGCATCTGCTTCCAGACGGCGGCCCCAAAAGGCCGGGATGGGTGGGGTGCGTCGCCATGAATCGGCCACAATGCGATAGAAGCGCGTCTCCCGCGTGGCCGGCGGCCCCGCAAATCGCAGATCGACCGCAGCTTCTTTGCCTCGAAACTGCCAGTGTTCAATGATCGGCGGCTCTGTGCCTGGAACTGGAAGTGGAAGCAGCGTGAGCGCGTCTACCTGCTTCTGGCGCCACTTCCGGCTGGCTAACGGGTCCAGAACTGTGAGATATGTCTCCACATCACCATTCTGACGCGCTGCCAGTTCGATAGCAATCGTTTGGCGCAGTTCATTGCGTCGTGCCTCGGATGTGAACTGCCGGCCACGCCACAGATCAAAGCCACGAACAGCCACAACGAGGAGAGCGAGTGCTAGAAGGACCGTCGCGCCACGCCAGTCAACAAGGCGCGTCCGACCCACTGCAGGTGCCCGTGGCGTCGCTCGCTCAATGGCCGGCCCGTCAATCTCGTCTGGGGAAACGCCAGGCCGGCTAAATGCGCCTTTTTCCCACCAATTTGCCATAGAAGATCCGACAAGAAAACAGGGCGGGAATCTCGATTACCCTCCCCGCCCTACTTTGTCCAATGTCAAAAATCGAATTCCCTGGTTGACAGTCCTGTCTCACGCTATTATCTTGTCAACTTTATGCAGGGACCTGCTGCCCACGCAAACGCCGCAGCCATCCTGTAAGCTCACCATTTTCCCACGCTACCAGCAGAGGCGATGCATTGAATATAGATGAATAGGTCCCGCTGAGGATACCAATCAGCAACCAGATGACAAAGTGACGAATCGTCACACCACCAAACAAGGTCAGTGCTGTCAGCGTGAAGAGTACTGTCAACTGCGTATTGATCGAACGGTCCAGCGTTTGGATGATGCTGTGGTTTACAACATCCTCGAAGGGCTCGCCACGGTGCCGGCCCAGGTTTTCGCGAATCCGGTCGAAGACCACGATAGAGTCATGCACAGAGAAACCAATCACCGTGAGCAAGGCCGTCAGGAACAAGGCGTCAACCTCCCAGCCCAGAAAGTGGCCAAGGATCGCCGCCAGGCCAACCACGACTGCCACATCGTGTAACATCGCCACGATCGCACACACGGCATAGCGGAATGGCTTGGGAACATGGCGGAAAGCCCATGCAATGTACAGCAAGATGCCCACAGCAGCCAGGGCTACGGCCTCGGTTGCCCGGTTTGCCACCTGCGCCCCTACTGATGGTCCGATGGACTCGAATCGCAATTCAGTAAAGTCGCCATACTCCTGGCGGATGTCCTCTTCGATAGCGTTCTTGAGCTCAGTGTCGCCGATCTGTTTGGAGCGAATCAACAGTCCGCGATCTCCCGACGTTTGCACCAGGGCGTCAGCCAGGTCAGGATCATGCGAAGCGTAGATTTCTTTGATCTTCGCCGTACTTACGTTGACGGGCTGATCGAATTCGAGTTGCAAGAGTGAACCGCCGGTGAAGTCAATTGCCAGCGGCAGTCCAAAAAGAGCAAGCGCAATGAGCCCTGGTATGACCACCAACGCTGAAAGTCCAAAATACCAATAGCGCTTGCCAACGATGTCAAACACGAATCAAACCTCCCAATTGGTGCCCATCCGAAAAGTGTTCCGAGCAGTCTCTGACCACGCCAGGGGGCACGGTCGGAGACCGGCCCCAGCAGTTTTTCGGATAGGCTCTTAGCCAGTTAAGTGCCTTATCACATGCAAGATACCGACTGAATCAGTATAGCACACTTGACCATCCTTGACAAACAACATGCTCAGGGATTGCCGGCCACTGCCCCGGGTATCACCACCGGAACTGACGCGATTTCGTCGATGCGGCCATCTTTCGGGCTGCGAAAGAAGACTTCAATGTGCCCAGGTGCGTTGTCGGATGGCGCTGGATAGCCTGGCCGCCGGCTGGTTGACGCTGGCAAGGGTGCGTAGCCAAGATCGACGCTGAAGCGCCCGGTGGCACCGATCTCACCCGTGAGCGCAACGGTATCCGCGGCCAGGATTGCCGGTCCGGATCTCAATCGAACTGTGACCTGGTTCTGCGGCGCTCGCGCTGTCCCCTCCACATGAACAGGATTCCGAATGACGGCACCGGCCACGGGAACGTCGATTTTGATCTCAGACGAGCCGACACCTGCCGGCAACAACACTACCAGCACTTGAGCATAATCGACGATGGAGTCATCTCGGGGGCTGCGAAGTACTACTCGAACACTGCCGAGCTGTTGTTGCTCTGGTTGGCGGAAATATAGGACCCCCTCATAGGCTGCCTTCTCTCCAAAGGGTGTGGCAGGATCAAAGAGAATCAGTCCACTGCCCAAGATGTCACCGTCAACGTCTATGACGTCTGACTCGAGGACTCGCTCGAAAGGCACCGTGCCGCTACCTCGCACGTATACCGGGCTGTACACCTTCTGGCCTGGCTCTGGCACATCGAGAGTCAGGAGTCCCTGCTCAGGCGTGGAGGGTGAGGCATGTACAAGCGCGCTCCCCGGTGTAATCACCGTGGGGCTGGCCGCCGACGTTGGCAAGATGGGCCGAGCCTCCAAAGTTGACGGTCCGCGTTCAACACCGAGAACTACCGTCGGTGTAGAACTAGACCGGAGGAGGGAACAGCCGACCAGGGTGGTACTCAGCGCAATGACCACAACCGCCGCCGGCCCGACACACGCGGGACGCACACCCATGCGCAGGGGGCGTAGCCGCATCATTGCCCGCCCCTATCTGCCAAGCTGAGGATGCGCTCGAAGCCGGCTTCGATGATGGACGACATCTCTTCAGCACAGTACTCGTAGTTTGCCAGGCTAGACCCATACGGATCGGCGATGTCATAGCGTTTGCCGACCATTTCACTCAAAAGATAGGTTTTACCCCGAGCAGCAGGAAACTCGGCCAGGAGTGCCTCGCGATGGACCTCAGTCATCACCAGGATCAGGTTAGCTTCGAGTATGTCAGCGGCAGTGACCTCCCGGGCACGGTGATGCGAAATGTCAATTCCCCGCCGGGCCATCACCTGCTCTGCATGTGAGCTAGCCGGCGCACCACTTACCGCCCATGTGCCAACCGAGCGCACCTCATACGCTCCATCCAGGCCGGCCGCCTCCAGCCGATGCCGAAGCAGGCCGGCCGCCATCGGCGATCGGCACACATTTGCGGTACACACAACCAAAATGATTTTTTGTTTGGACATTGGACGTCCCGCCCCCGTCCAGTCGCAACACACCTTGAACAACACACGGCCGACTGCCAATCTGCCACCGGGCCTTGAATCGTTCGGCGCTCGGCAGTCGGCCAGGAGCGTCAAAGCATAATCAAAGTCAGGCCAACTCTGGCACGATCAGCCCGTAGTCTCCATCCTTGCGGCGATAGAGAACATTGATCTCACCAGTATCAACGTTGTGGAAGATAAAAAAGCTATGGCCCAATAGTTCCATTTGTTCGATGGCCTCCTCCTCGTCCATAGGGAACATCTGGAACCGCTTGCGCCGGACAATAGTCCCTGTTGATTCTTCTTCCAACTCCAATTCAATGGGCAACGGCTCCGGTGGGGCTGTTCTTCGCCCCTTCCACCGATCTGCCCGCTTCCCCTTATAGCGCGCGATCTGCCGATACAGTTTATCCAAAACCGTATCGATGCAGGCAAAGATGTCATGGCTACGCTCTTCAGCACGGATGAATTTGCCATTGGCGCGCAGCGTTACCTGTGCGACCTGAAGCTCGCCGGCACTGCGGGTCGTCTCCGTCGAAAGATCGACTCGCGCTTCAGTAATCTCTGGAAGGTACCGATCCAGCTTCCCAATTTTCTTCTCGATGTAGTCTCGCAGGTACTCCGTCACCTGCACTCCATGGCTGCTGATGTGTAGCTCCATCAATAATCTCCTTTCCTCCATGTCCAAAATCTCACCTTCCACGGGCCAGAGCCAGACCCCATACACTTCGCGCGCCTGCGCTTTTCAGGGCCTGGCTACACGACTCCATGGTTGCTCCAGTCGTACAAACGTCGTCTATCAACAAGACCCGCCGGCCGGTCACCTCGTTCACCCGCGCGCGAAAGGCACCAGCCACGTTCGAGTGGCGATCTCTTGCGTCGAGCGATACCTGGGGCGTTGTGGCCCGCACACGCACCAGGGCTCTCTCGGTCGCAGGCACCCCGAGATGGGAGGATAGGACCCGAGCCAGCAAAGCCGACTGGTTGTATCCTCGCTCCGCCTCGCGATGGGGATGCAGCGGCACCGGGACAATGACATCTGCCGGCAGTTGATTGTTCATCTGGTATTCAACCAAAAGCTGCGCCAGTGGGCCGGCCAGCGCCTGAGCACCGTCGTACTTGAAACGGTGGATGGCGCTGCGCAGGTTCCCCTCGAAATAGGCAACCGCCCGGATGCCGTCAATCGTCAGGTGCGTTTCCCGGCAAATACGACAAAGCCGTTCATGTGTCATGGGCCGGCCACACCTGGGGCAGAGCGGTGGGCAAATCCGCTCAGTCGCAGCCAGGCAGTCGTCACAGAACCACTGCCCCCGACGGCCACAGCCGGCACACCGGGGCGGAAACAGCAAATCCAGCGCTGCATCTCGGACCTGCAACCACTGCTGCCGCCACCGCATTTTTACCCAGCCGCAATGAGGGATTCAAACGTCAGTTAGCCGAAAAGGATCTGAAACGCCTGGTTAATCTGATCTCGCAGCAGAGTCAGCACAACAATCACGACCAACGAGACCAGAATGATTACCAGGGCGTACTCCAGCAAGCTCTGTCCTTCATCGCTTTGCACAAACGGGCGCACATGTAACCACAGTGACGTCACACACTCCCTCCTCTAATCATTCCTTGCACGCATAGGCTGTAATCAGATCACCGAAGTTTACCGGGATTGGACGGCCGGCCAGCCCCAACGCCTGGATGACCCCACGCACGACGCCGGCCAGTCTGGAACTGTATGGCATCAAGCGTGAGGCGACGTAGTCCAGGCGCAGAACCCGACCATGAGCATTGACCTCTATGACTCGGAAGCCGGCGCGCTGAAGCATGGCCGCCAACGTGTTGCGGGAGAAGTAATACAAGTGCATCTCCATCAGCCATGGCCAACGCCTGCCCATAATGCGCGCAAAGAAGCTTTCAACATCCATCGTGTGGACACAAAGCCACCCACCGGGGCGGATCACCCGGGCAATGCGCCGCAGTTCCTCCATCGGGTCTGACAAATGTTCGATCACGTCCCAAAGAGTGACGACATCAAAGTAGTCCGGAGGAAAAGGTGCATCTGCCAGTGTCCCCTGAATTACCTGCAGGTTGCGGGCTTTCGCCTGCGCGACGGCCCACCGAGACGGCTCCACCCCCCAGGCATCCCACCCCCTGGCACGCGCTTCCTCGATAAAAATGCCAACATAACAGCCCACATCCAGCAACCGCTTTTGCCCGTCAAGAGAGACCCGGGCATCCAGATGATCCAGGTGACGACGAAACGTTATCTCACGGCCTATGCGTTCCTCCAGATAGACTGGATCGACGACGGCTGAGTAGCTATCGATCAACGCGTCAGCATCAGGGCGTGGGTTGGCATAGATCAGGCTACACTGCCGGCACTGCACAATCGGGGGATGCACACCGTAAGCGTCAGTCGTGCATGCAAGGCGCGCCGGCACGGGTGCTCTATCGTGGTGATTCAACGTGCTGGGATACACAAGCTGCGTATCATCAGCGCCACATAGATTGCAGTTCACGTATTCCAAGGCGATTGCTCCCGTTGCACCCCGGAAACCGGCAAAGGCCGCGCTATGTGCCTGCTCCAACCCAGACGGAATACCGTGTACATGGCCTTGAATATCTCCTGTCGGGAGATCTTTGAGCGGCCTTGCCAACGGTCTTCGTAGATAATCGGCACCTCACCGATTCGAAACCCTTGGCTCTGGATGCGAAACAGCATTTCTATGAGAAACGAGTAGCCGTCGGAAAAGATCGCATCCAGATCAATCGCTTCGAGAACCTGGCGGCGATAACACCGGAAGCCAGCCGTACAGTCATGCGCGCTTAACCCCAACACGGTCCGCGCCAGCCAGTTAGCAGTCCGGCTCAGCATGCGCCGGCGCAGGCGACAATATCGGCTGCCACCCCCCTTCACGTAGCGCGAGCCTATCACGACATCATACTCCTGGCAGGCTTCTATCAATTGGGGGATGTACCGCGGATGATGTGAAAAGTCCGCGTCCATCGTGAGAATGTAGCGGTAGTCTCGCGAGAGGGCATCGCGAAAGCCGGCGATGTGGGCCGTCCCGAGTCCCAACTTGGCAGGGCGATGCCGGACGTAGACATGCGGCCACTCCCGGGCCAACTCCTCAGCCAGTTCACCAGTGCCGTCAGGAGAGTGATCGTCAACGATGAAAATGGCCGGCGGCTCGGGTAACCTCTGGATCTCCTCCACCAACTCGGCAAGATTCTCGCGCTCATTGTAGGTTGGAATGACAACAGCCGCGCGCATGCAAACTCCTTGGTCTGACAGAGATGTGAAAATTGTAGTCCCTTTTCGGATTCTGTGCAAGGCACGAGTGCCCTCCTCCTTGTGCATCGTACGGACCAGGTCGGCACTTTAGGCAAACCGCCGGCTAAACGTCAGAGGCACGCACCATGGTTTCTCACTTGATACTCCGTTCATCTTGTTGTAGAATTCACCAGCCCTCTGGGCCGGCCATCGCATGGTCACCCAAGAGACGCACGCCCATTCTCGACGATTCGCCACGAGCCGACAGCTCACCGGAAGCCGGCAGGAGTTCAAATCGCCATGATACCACTTCGGGATATCAACCCAACATACCGGTTCCCAGCCGTCACGGTCACTATCATCGGGCTGAACGTGGCTGTGTATTTGATAGAACTACTATTCCAGTTCACCGGCCAGTTGGACAACTTCTTTCTCAGCTACGCAGTCATTCCGTACGAACTCACAAGGGGCGTGGATTTGCCCCCACCAAGCTTGCACCCGGCCTTCCTCACGATTTTCACAGCCATGTTCATGCACGGCGGGTTTCTGCACATTGCCGGCAACATGCTGTACCTGTGGATCTTTGGCAACAACGTTGAAGATGACATGGGACACTTGCGGTTCCTGGTCTTCTACTTGATCTGTGGAATCGCTGCTACCATGGCCCAGGTTCTCGTGAATCCTGCCTCCACGGTGCCCAACATTGGAGCCAGCGGTGCAATTGCCGGCGTTCTGGCCGCTTACCTGATCATGCACCCGCGTGCTCAAGTGGAGACGTTGCTCTTCCTGGGGTATTTCATCCGCATCATACGCCTGCCGGCCATCATCGTGCTTGGGTTCTGGATTGTGATCCAGTTGTTCCAGGGTGTTCTCTCGTTGGGCGTGCCGCAATCCGGCGGCGTCGCCTGGTTCGCTCACATTGGCGGATTTATCGCCGGCCTCGTGCTCGTCAACGTATTTCGGCAAAGGGTTCGGCGAACCAGATGGGACATATAGGAGAAAGCCGTGACCATCGCCGAGCTTCTCTACCAACTGCAACAGATCGATGAAACCACTCGGGCGAAACAACGGCGACTGGCCGATGTGGAAGCCCGGCTCGGTGAAAGTGATGAACTGCGTGAGGCCCGCTCCAGGCTTTCCAAGGCTGAGGCGACGCTACACGAACTTGAGAGGAGGCAACGGGTACAGGAACTCGAGTTAGAGTCCGTGGAGGACAAGCTAAAGGCTGAAGAAAGCCGGCTTTACAGCGGGCGCGTCACGAACCCAAAAGAGTTGGCAGGCTTGCAAAAGGAGGTACGCTACCTCAAACACCGGCGCTCTGAATTGGAAGACATCCTCCTCGAAACCATGGTATCGCGCGAGGAGGCAACAACCCGTGTGGCAGAGCAGAAAGAGGTCTTGAAGAAGGTCGAAGCGAGGTGGGAACGCGACCAGTCGGCACTCCTCACAGAACGTGATGAATTGCAAGCAGCGATTGCTGAAGCAAGTGGCCGGCGTGCTGAGCTTGTAAATCAGATCCCTCCCCATGCGCTGAACACCTACGAATACTTGATGCGGACGAAAGGCTTCGCAGTGGCTGTTGTCGAAAAGGGTATGTGCACTGGTTGCCGGGTCAGTCTTTCCGCCGTGGACCGGCAACGCGTGGGGAGCGATGAGCTCGTAACATGTAGTAACTGTGGCCGGGTCCTGGTTGTAACGTGAATTTTCTCAATACAATTACCAACTCCGTCTGTTGAATCTTGAGGGTACTGTATGCTGAAGTCAACACGGAGGGCGCAACACAATATGTAGGGGTAGACCTGCATCTACCACCTACCGAGTTCATCGAATCCTTGCACTGCAGGAACTTCCGTGATATAATATTGTCCGAGTTTGCCGGGCCGCCCCGAATTACGGCTGCCTCGCACCTACCTCGCCTCATGCCTGCTTCAACAACCAAGCGAGACCTGCCCCGCTACCAAGTTGGCGGGGCTAATAATGATTCCACTGAAAAAGGCCTCTGTGCCCGTCCTCGGGTGCGGAAATGGGCCCAGGGTAGGTCCAAAACACCTTTTTCAGTATGCTAAATCATCCATCTCCGTTAACAGGCATCAATACAATTCATGAAAAGGTAAATGAGAAACGCCAAGGCCCATACCACGATGTGACGAGCCGGCACCAGCGGCTCTACGAATGAAATCACCCAGGCGTGTTTCTCAGCAAAACCTTGAGAGACTGGCTTAATCGCAAGGACTCTACATGGCCGACCGGAAAACCTCCACTAACCGAAGCAAGATCGATAGCGACAGCTACCTAAAATGTGCTGATCTCGTGCTCGATTTGTCGTCACGCCAGGTGACTAAAGGCGATGGCGAGCCTCAACGTCTGACACCGAAACTGTGCAACTTACTTGCCACTTTCATCCGAAATCGTGGAGAGGTGCTGAGTCGGGAATTCCTGATGCAGGAAGTGTGGGACACCGAATACTACGGCGATACGCGTACGCTGGAGGTGCACGTGAGTTGGCTACGTGCCGCAATTGAGGATGACCCGTCAAACCCGCGTTATCTGCACACGGTTCGAGGGGTGGGTTATTGGTTCGAACCGAATCAGCGGAGCAATGTAGAGCCTTAGACCCGGCCCCTTTCACGTTACCTGGACGGCTCGAAAACCCACTTGCCTTTACATCTTGCTTCCACGAGAGACTCAACAAAGCCCAGGCATTTGCCCCTGGTATGCCGGAGAGAAGACAGGGACAGATCTGCTGGGTTGCTTAAAGGTATAGCACCTATCCTCTTGCGGTGCTCTGCCTCCTGGCAGCTAGAATCCAAAGAGCATGGACATCAGCAGACGCTGCAGCAGGCTAAGCAAGACGATGGCAACCAGCGGGCTAAAATCAATCATGCCGGTTGGCGGCAAAAGCCGGCGTATTGGCGCCAAAATCGGTTCCGTGATCTGATGCAGAATCTGCACAGCCGGGTGATATGGATTTGGATTGACCCAGGATACCAATACGCGGGCCAATATGGCCAGATTTAAGAGAGTAAAGACAATATTGATCAAATTGGCAATGAGTATCATCTCAGCTCCAGTTCATTGCGATGTTCGCCTGAATGATCGTTGTTTGCTTCGGCTTCGCTAAGGTCGCCCAGGTATTTTGACTTCTGATACGCAGCCCACACTGCACGGGATACGACGGTCCGCATGCCACCCTTTTCCAACTGGTACAGTGCTTCGGCCGATGTACCGCCGGGCGATGTCACCATGTTGCGCAGTTGTGCTGGATGCAGGTTGGACTGACGCGCAAAGTCAACCGCGCCGCGCATCGTTTGTAACACGAGACGCTCGGATAGGTGCCTTGAGAACCCCAGGTGGACGCCGGCATCGATCAGAGCCTCCATGAACAAGAAAACGTACGCCGGCCCCGTCCCACTCAGCGCGGTCGCCATGTCCAGATAACCCTCATCCTCAACGTATACTTCCTCCCCCAGCGCGCCAAGCAATCCCCGCGCCTGAGCTCGCTGCTCCTCCGTCACTGCGGGCGTATCTGTCCACACAGTGATTCCCTCGCCGATCTGAGCCGGCGTGTTTGGCATGGAACGCACAATCGCCTGATGGCCTAATCGCTGAGCAATGGCTTTGATACGCGCGCCGGCCACGATCGATAAAATGAGGTTATGTGCGTCCACGGCACCCCGAATCTCGTTGAGAACACCGGGCAACACCTGTGGCTTTACCGATAACACGATCACGTCCACCACATCGGCCGCCCTGAAGTTGTCGGTCGTGGTATACACGCCGTACCGTTCCGCCAATTCCCGACCACGCTCCTCGCGCGGACCGCTGGCAATGATCTGATCAGGTGTCACCAGCTCCTGATCCAGTACCCCCTTGATCATCGCCTCCGCCATGTTGCCACTGCCAATAAATGCCAGCCTGGTGTCTGTTAGCAAGGTTTTCCTACTCCTGTCGTTCTCCGAAAATTGCCCGGCCGACGCGTACAAGCGTCGCACCTTCCTCTACTGCAACCTCAAAGTCATCCGTCATTCCCATGGACAGGTGGCGCCACTCAATGTTCGGAAACTCCTCAGCCAAACGATCTCGCAGCTTACGTAGCCGGCGAAAATGGGGCCGCGCCGCCTCAGGGTCCGTAACGATTGGCGCTACTGTCATCAAACCTTGTATTTTTACGTGTGACAGTTCCGCAATGTGCCGGACTGCCTCAGCAACTATTGCAGGCGCAAAGCCGTACTTGGAGGCCTCGCCGGCCACATTCACCTCGATCAGAACAGGCATCACTTTGCCGGCCTGGCCAGCCCGCTTGTCGATCTCACGTGCGAGCCGAACGCTGTCCACCGAATGAATCAAGTCAAACAGCGGAATCACTTGCCTGACCTTGTTCCTCTGCAAGTGACCGATCATGTGCCAGATAGGTGCTGGCCGGCCCGATGCAGCGAGCACCTCCTCCGACAGCACCTGTGGTATCTTTACGACCGCCTCCTGGACGCGGTTCTCGCCGAAGTTCGTCAGGCCCAATTCCCACGCTACGCGCACGCGATGGGCCGGCACCGTCTTAGTTACCGCAACGAGCGTGACATCAGCCGGGTGTCGACCCGCCCGCTCGGCAGCCGCTGCTATCCGGCTGCGAACACGCTCGATGTTCTCCCGCAGTATTCGATCAACCCCCTCGAATCCCATACGCTGACAGGTTCGAACGTTACCGTCTATGCAACTTGAGGCCAATGGCGACGCCGAAACGCCCGGTTTTCCCATTCTCGGCTCGATGAGAGAAGAACTCATCGACGTGACACGCGGTACACATGGGTGCCACCTCTATGTGCTCGACGCCCATGCTCCGCAACTGGCACACGTTAGCACCCGGCAGATCAAAGTGTACCGCGCCATTCACCCTTGGCAGCAGTGCCTCGGCATTGGCGAATGTCACGTCAACGGCGCGGATGACTTCCGTGCCTACCTCGTAGCAACAAGGGCCAATGCCAGGGCCAATGCCAACCCACAAGTCTTCAGGCCGGCTTCCGAAAACGCTCTGCATCGCAGCAACGGTTGCCGGCGTAACCCCGGCCAGTGTCCCGCGCCAGCCGGCATGGGCAATTCCCACAGCCAAAGTCACCGGATCGAAAAACAAGACAGGCAAGCAATCGGCAAACCGCTGGAAGAGCACCAAACCCGGCGTTTGCGTCACCAGACCATCGGTCCGCGGAATGACCTGGCCGGCCTCCTCCCACCCAACGACCCGCACTGCACGCCCGTGTACCAGCCAGGCGGTGACGATGTTGCGGCCCGAAATCCCTAACGCCCGATAAGCGCGACTATGATTCTCCTCGACAGCCGCCGGATCATCGCCCACCGTATGGCCCAGATTGAGCTCAGCAAAGGGTGGCTCACTCACTCCGCCCAACCGCGTGAAAATCGCATGGTTAACTGCTGCGTGCTCTTCCAGGCCGGCGAAGCGATAAAATGTTACCCCGTCACGCTCATAGCAATACACAGCACCCTCCACTCTACGCCCAGAAGTCTAGCACATTTGGCAAAGGTACGCAACAGCGAAGGCGGCCAGATCGAGGAAAGTGATCTGGCCGCCTTGGGGCTTGAGCAGGGACATGTGTTATCGCGATCATGGGGCCGGACAGCCTGGGCAGACTGGCACACCAGAGGGGCTGTAGCCTGCTCCATCCAGCCGAAAGCCCTCGAACCCCTTCGTGAAGTCCCCGGCACCAGTGGCATGCTCCACACCGACCACCACAATGGAGGCACCGCCGGCCTGTGTGCTGCACGTAGCATCAATCACTGCCGAACCAGAGAACCCAGGCGGCAGCGTGGCAATCGTTGCGAAATCGATGTAGTCCACTTGACGCTCATTCACGAACTGGCAGAACGACTCCACCAGCCCATTTTGATCGTAGACATCAACGCGGAAATTCGTGGTCCCCGGGTTGAAGTTGATATTCTGTACCGCGATTTCCGTGGTCCACCGTACACCTCCAGGCCCGAAATCCCCGTTGTCCCTCAGCAACAGGGGCACTGCCATTGTGCGCGCCCCCTGTGCTTCCTGCTGAGTGAACGCATTGTAGCTGAGGGCCTGGCCATTGAAGGGATTGATCAGATTAACTACAGAGACAATGTTCGGTGCGTCCACAGGAGGATCGCCTGGCGTCCACCAGTTCTGGCTCTCCACGCGAATGGCTCCAACGTACCGCCCAGGCAAATTGTTGATCGTATCGAGCTCATACGTCTGGGACCCACGCGGACAGATCCAGTCCAGTACTGTCTGGATGATATCGCCCCCTTCATCCAGAAAGTACACTTTCACCTTAGCGTTAACGGTGCTTGAAAGATTCTGGACGTGAATACGGGTGAGCCAGCCGTTGTACTCCCGATAGATCAGCGGTGCGTAGTTAATCAACGAGCCGGCGCTGAACCCGGCACTGAAAGAATCCGCCGGCACACCTCGGGAGGTCAACAGCATGTCGTTGCCATATTGATCCACCACAATCCCCAGCGGCTGGCTGGCCCGCAACCAGGCTGAACCGCGCCGGCCAGGCGGCAAACCATCCGGTGCCAGCCGCACCGATTCCCCAGGGGAAAGTACATCGACGCCGTAAATCTGCGATCTCAGACAGTCATCCTGGGTCTTGTACCAGATCTCTACGCTCGTGCACTCATTACCTGAATTCTGCACGATAATTTCGCTGTTCCACCCATCCAACTCATTGTACAGGACCGGGACATAGTACATGAACCCGCCGAACACGGGGTCGTAGACCCCTTCCATCTCCTCGGAAATGCCGGTATACGCACTGGAGACCGTGACACCGTTGTCCTGAGCCAGACGCCGATTCACAGATATCGCCAGCGGCTCACCGACGCCGTAGAAGCCGGCCCGCCAGCGATTCTCCCAAATGCGCCACGCTCCGTGGAGGCCGGCGGTGTCGAATGCATCCTCACAGGCGTCGTCGGCGGTCTCAGCAGGGACGGAGTATGCTATCGCAGAGCTTGCCGCCGAGGGAAGCTGCGTCTCGCGGAACGTCCAGGCAGAACCTCGCGCAAGCAGCCCGGAGCACTCGACTTTGAGTGGTCCCGGAGCCTGAGGGGGACACGTGCCGGAATAATCCCCCCAGGTGAAGAGAATCACTTTAGTGGGGTAATTCCCCAGGTTTTGAACCTGCACCCACGTCTCATCAGGTGCCATATTGTCAATGGCCGGCAACTGAATACGGCGCCCGGGTCCAGGCTGTCCCGAGGCCGAAGGAGGCGGCGTTTCGACTGGCACCCATGTCGGCGAAGGCGTCGGGGTTGGCGGGGGAGGCGGTGCCGGCGGCGAAACCTTGTCATCACCGAAGCCTACCACCACAGTGCAACAATGGACGAAATCGCCCGGTGAGATGCTGATGACATTAGGGGTTGTATCCCCTGGATAGTCCTGGGCATTGATCTCTTCCAACGTGTAGTCATCCGCTCGCAATCCAAGAAACTCGAAATACCCCTGGCCATCTGTCGTTGCAGTGCCGACGATGTTGCCCACTGCATTCCGCAGAACAAGGACCGCACCGGAGATGCCATATTCGTCTGCGTCAATTTGCTGTGCTCCGTCCTCATTCCGATCGAAGAAAACATGCCCCAGGATTCGGCCATTGCTACCAAGGCACCCGAGCACGACCTCGCCGCCTTCAATCCAGCTCCCGGCACACGTCGTGGGCGTCGGCGAGGGGCCGGGTAGCGGTGTAGGGGATGGCCGGCTGCCGTCCAGCGTATAAGTGACACGCAACACCGGGGGATTGCCTGTACTCTCTGCGCCGTAGCCGGAGTCCCAACTAAATAAGTTCGTGCCGACCGCCTCCTCTGGCCCGCTAAGGCGGAAAGAGACGCGCCGGGTCGTTTGCAAGCGTTCTTCAAGCAAACTGAGCGCATAAGCATCGAAGTCAAAGGTGTTTACGACACCCGGGCCCAAGGCCGATGCCGGCAGTCTATCACCAACGGCAGCGATGGTTGCCGCATTGCGGATATCATCGAAGGTGTGGCCGGCCCAACCACCGTCAATCTCTGGTGTCAACATGTCCAGCCACCAGGTACCCGTTCCCGCTCCCTCGGGCGGAACCCATGTCTGTCCGGTTAATATCACGCTGGCAGCGGTGATACGCGCTCCAACTGGCACTTGTGACAGGTCAAATTGCACCGCACCGTGATATACGGCACCATTGCTAACCCCAGTGTACATGTCGTCGTCGCCGAAGTGGTTGGCCTGCTGATCCGACTGCCGGACCCACCCCACGGATGAGCCGTAGGGGACAATCGAGATCGTGGATCCGCCCGCAGGCGGTGGGGGCGGCGTCGCAGTTGGCCCCGGCAACGTGGCGGTTGGAGGAGCCGGCGGGTGCGGCGTGGATGTCGCTGCTGGTGATGCACCGGTCACTGCTCGATACGCATTGATGCGCCCATAGCCGAAGTCAGGGTCCCAGCCGGGCTCCCCCAGATCGTCAGCAGAGTAGAGAATGGCATCCGCCAACTGGCCGGCGGTGTATTCCGGATGAACCGACAGCACCAACGCAGCAAGGCCGGCGACGTGGGCAGCCGCGGCCGGCGTGTTGGAACTGACCGCCCGCCCATCGGCGTCCGCGCCACGCCACACCGTGCTGGCAATGAGCGAACCCGGAGCCGCGACGTCAATGTAGTCGCCTGAGCCGGTCCAACTCGTATGATGGTCGTAGAAATTCGTGGCTGACACCCCGATCACGCCGTCGTACGAGGCCGGGTAGGGGAGATGTCCCGGCGCGATGATCAGAGCGCCCTTGGACTGGGCATAGGCGATAGCATCAGCCACAGTCTGGGAATACGAGGAGCCGGCAGTGCCGATGTAGATGATGGGCACGCCCAGATCGGCCGCCCGAATGATGCCACTCGCCACTGTGGCCCAGGTCCCGTCGCCAGCGCTGTCCAAAACCTTGATGGGCACGATCTCTGCACCCCAGGAGACGCCGGCCACATCCCGCCCGTTGTTCGTCATGGCCGCCGCGATGCCGGCCTGGAAGGTTCCGCGCCAGTTATCGTCGGATGGGTCTTCGTCGTTGTTGACAAAATCGTAGCCGCCGGCCGCAATCTTGCCGGCCAGATCAGGATGGTCCAGCTCAACCCCCGTGCTCAGCACGGCAATGCGGACCATCGCGCCGGTGGTGACATCCCAGGCCTCGGGCGCATCGATGTCAGCATCAGCGGTGAGGTTGCTGTAGCACACAAGCGTTGTACTGCCTGAGCCGTAGCAGATTGACTGGCCTGTGTTGTTCAGGTTCCACTGATAGGGCGAAAACAGCGGGTCGTTTGGCTGCATCAGGGGAGCGGTATCAGCTTTTGCCAGCGAGATCAGGCCTTCGTCAGTCTCATCCTGATGCACGACCAGGCGGTTAGGCTCCACGAACTCGACGGCTGGATCGGTGCTCAGGTCCTTCATGACGTCATCCTGAGATTCGGGCGGCACTTTCAGCACGTAGACACCGAGGCTCTCCAGGCTCGACACAACAGGGTACGGGAGCCCATCCAGCCAATTCTTTACAAGATCTTTGTCGGTACCGCGTCGCAGTTTTACGAGCAATTCCCCGGCGACAGCAGGGTCTTCAAGAGATGAGGGAAGGTGTTGGGGAGTCGATGCCAGAGCCGGCGTTCCAACACGGCTCAAACTGACCAGGGCAATGGTAAGCACAATCAGACTGAGCAGAGCACTCACCCAGATTGTGCGTGGTGACGGTTGTCGCTTCATCAAACTCCTCTCTCACTTGGGCAAGTCAGCAGTAACATACGACTGCCGCTCGTCTGTCAGCCGGACGGCAGTCGTATGGCTCGAATTCAACAACTATAACGGGGCAGTCGTTTTTGGAGTTATGCGCAGGCGCACAGGAGTTCAGACGGGGGAAATGGAATGTGGTAACGTTGCCGGCTGCAACCAGCAAATCACCAGATGGGCATGACAAAGTCGCCCTTATCGGGGATTTCGAGCCGGCAGGCTTTCCACTCGGGCCTGCAGCCGGCGCAACTCGGTTGTAACCTCGGCCAGTGACTCGCGAACCGTTTCGAGTTGTTGATATTCCGACCGCACAAAGCGGCCATAGGGAGCTACCGCTTCTCGCAATCGATCTGTCGCGTGCTCCATCTCCCGCTCGAAGGCATCGTTCAACACCTGATGGAGCTGCTCTCGCAGATTCTCGGTCTTGGCCTTGAGCTCCTGCTTGGCCTGCCGGCGACGATATGGGATGATCGTTAGCCCAAGTGTGCCCAGAACGCCGGCTGCAAGAATACCTGTGACACCCGAAACGTCGGCTGCAGCGCCGGCCAGGAGTGCTTTCACGAGGAGTCCCAGGCCCACAGCGCCGGCCTCGACCAGGCCGACCATCGCCACCGAGTCTTGAACGGACTCAGCAAGTCGGCGGGCCTCGCCTGTCTTGTCATATTGCGCAATCACCCGCTCGGCCTGTCCACCAACGCTGGCGAGCAACTGCCGGCGGTTGTAGGAAAAGCCGCTGGAAGCTTCTTGCGCCGCGTCGCGGAGCACGCCGGCCTCCTGCCGGCGTCCCAGTTGGTCGGCCACAAAGCGCCACTGGCGCAACTCGCGTTCCACCATCCAGTCAATGACTTCCTGAACCTGGCGCTCGATGAGCTCAGGGGTGTTGGCCACCACATTGTGTTCGAAATCCTCGCGCATGCGCCGGCTGTTGAGCATGTTCCTCACGTTACGCAAGCGGAGATGTTCATCAAAGAACTCTTCGCCGCGCAGACGCATCTCGTAGATCAGCGAATCGATCCTGGACAGATGCCGGCCAAACTCAGAAGCCATGTCTTCGCGGAAGAGCCCCATGTGCTGCTCAACAATGTTAAGTGTGTCCAAATCTCCCTGCAACACCCGGAGCCGCTCGTCAGCGAGGGTATCATAATCGCGAGCCATTTTCAGTCCCACGCCCAACGGGCTCAGGAGCTTTAGTCTGACCCGACCAGCCTGGTTCAGCGTGTTAAGAACATAGCGTTGAAATGTGGAAAAGCCGCTTTTCCGCCAGACCTCCTCGTCCACCTCGCCATTTCGGCGCGCCCGAAGGGCCAGCCGAGCGGATAACGGGAAGATCTCAGGATCGGCTCCGAGCAGTCGGCGGGCGTTTTCAGCGACAAAGTCAGTCACCTCTTGGACAGCCGTGTCGGTCTCCAGGATGTCAATCTTGTTGATCACTACAACGACCTTTTTTCCCCAGTCGCGGATGTGTTCCAGAAATGCCCGCTCACTCTCAGTGAACGGTCGGTCCGCTGATGTGACAAACACGACCAGGTCGCTGCGGGGCACGAAATCACGGACAACGGTCTCGTGCTCGCGGAGCACGGCGTTGGTGCCCGGCGTGTCCACGATGTTGATCTCGCGTAGGAACTCAGCCGGGAAGCGGATGACCCAGATGTCATCCTCAGCGAGTTCAGCCGGCCCGCGCTCGCCGTACCTGAGGATGTGCACCTTGCTCGTGGTGGGCGTCACGCCCTCGGCCAGATACGGTTCGCCCAGCAGGGCGTTGATCAGCGCCGATTTTCCGCTGTTGAACTCACCGACGACGACGAGGAGAAACAGCTCGTCCAACTGGGCCAGAGCCTCGCGCAGTCGTGCCAGGTCCTCCTGGCTGGCGTCCCAGCCGGCCAGGAGCTCCAATAGCCGCTCGATCTGCCGCCTCTCAGCCCGCCAGATTTCAGTCTGCCGCTCATTGAGCACTGTAGATAACATCATAGCATATCACTTTTACCACGAAATGGGCTAGAGGTCAACTGGCGCGAGGAAAAATGCAAAACGTGAGGCATTGAGACATTCGGAGTTGATCCTCACGTTTTACGCAATACGCCAGCGGAGCGCGATCACAGCGAGAGAGGTGAAATCTCGCTGCACGCGCTCCGCTGTTACGGGGGGAAGATTGGGTATATCTGGTAAACTGTATTGCCTTGCCAGTCCACCAAGAGCGGGTGACTTCGCCGATTCACCAGCAGGGCATCCTGGATCGTGAAGGCAGCACCTGGTTTCATGGATGATCGAAGTGGCTCAAAGAGAACGGTGAGTGCTGTCCCATCGCCAGTGAAGGGCTCAGCCGGCGCGAGGAGCGAGGCGGCAAAAGTGATGGTGCCAACGCCCTTTTCCTCATCCACGGTCACCCGGTTGTCAGCGATGAGATGCGGCCGGCCAGCAAACAGCGAGCCGGCCATGACCTGTACGCCGGGTTGCTGCGGTTGCGCATCGATCACGCGCACGCGCGCCGGATCAAACGTAAGCGTGAGATCTACGCCATACAGCTCGTGCACGCCGTTGAGCTGAATATCCCAGGCATCCGTCTCGGAGAGCGCCTTTTCCGAGAGCGAACCTCGCGTCAGGTCTCCGTCCAGGTTGATGCTGAAGGCAGAGGCATTCCGGGCAGCCAGGAGAGATGGATCCCAACTGGTGGGGCCGACAATCCGGTAGTTCGATGCGACAAGCACCAGGTCGAAAATATCTACACAGCCGGTCTGGTTCATATCCCCCCGGCTATCGTAGTCCGGGTCGCCGGCGCATGAGCGATAAGAGATGGCGACAATGACCAGATCAAAGAGACTGACCTTGCCATCATCGTTGGCATCGCCGCCCAGAAGCAGGGTTGGCGGTAACTCCACGTTGTCGCCGGCCTGGCATTCGACGGAGCCGTACTCGCTTGGCAGATAGCCGGGATGATCGGCAGCGATAGTGTGTGGGCCGGCCTCCACATTGGCGGTGAAGTAGCCGTCGCTGGTGGTTGTGGCTGCCGGCGTGCCATCAACCAGAATGACAACACCCGCGTAGTTGGTTCGTCCCTGGAGCCCAATCTGCCCCGAGATCTGACCTGTCTGCGGATCATCCGTGGGCGTCACCGTGCTAGTCGCAGTTGCTGTGGGCGTGCCTGTCGGTGTCGGGGTGTTGGTGGGCGGTTGGGTTGGCGTCGGTGTGTTGGTCGCCGTGGCCGGCAGGGTGTTGGTAGGGATCGTTGTAGGCGATGGCGTTGGGTCATTGATTACAAAGGTGCGCGGGTTGGAAACGCCACCGCCAGGAGGCGGATTGAACACTGTCACGATGGCCGTGCCGGCCTGCGCAAGATCCGAGGCAGGAATAGCCGCGACAAGCTGTGCATCGTTAAGGAACGTTGTTGCCCGATCCTCACCGTTCCACCGCACCACAGAGGTCGCCATAAAATGGCTCCCGTTGACAACGAGGGAAAAGGCGTTGCCACCGCGCAGCGCAGAGCTCGGAACCAGGTTGGTAATCCACGGATACGGATTTATCGGCGTCGGTGTGTCCATCGGC
>CAYYSH010000004.1:0-24871 GCA_964474265.1 uncultured Anaerolineales bacterium | reverse complement strand
CATGATTGCAGCGTGTACGCCGTTGGTCAGCCCGCAGCTCGGATGTTATGAGCCAGGATTGGGGCGACAGAACAGGGAGATGGTATGGCATTAACCACGTCTCTGTACGTGCCGGGCACTTCGTGGCTTCACCAGCTTGATCCGCGCGTAAAGCTATTTTTCGCGGTCGGTGGCATGGTGAGTATGCTGGCGCTTGGGAACCTGCCCGTGTTTGTGGCATTTCTTTTTGTGTGTCATGTGTTGTTGTTGTCGGCGGGTGTGCCGGCCAGCCGGCTGGGCTGGGCCTGGCGTCTGATGTTGCCGATCACGATTTTGATCCCCGTTCTGTGGCCCGTTTTCTCCACTGTAGGTGACTCTGTGGTTTTGAAGCTGGGCCCCGTCACAGTCACCACGCTGGATGTGTGGCAGGGTTTAGCGATGGCGGCCCGGGTCAATGCTATGGCATTCGCTTTCTTCGTCTGGTTGTTCACGACGGATCAGGACGCGATGGTGGCCGGGCTTATCGGTCTGGGGATTCCTTATGAGTGGGGACTGGTGTTGGCGATTTCGCTGCGTTATGTGCCCACATTGTTCGCTTCGTTTCAACAGGTGCTGGATGCTCAGCGAGCCCGCGGGTTAGTGATTCCGCGGTCAAATCCTGTGAAAGCTGCGCGGGCTTACACGCCGGCTCTGGTTGCCACGCTGATTGGGGCACTGCGCACAGCCGAGCGGCTGTCGTGGGCCTTGCAGGCGCGTGCATTTGGGGCGACCGGCCGCTCACGAACGGTTCGACGGGAGCTTTGCTTTGGGCCGGCGGATGGACTTGCAACGGCGGTTGTGGCCTTGGGGTATGGAGCGATACTGGCCGCCCGTTTTATGATAGGGTTTGGCCGGCAGCCGCTATCGCTGTGGTAGCTCAATCGACCTGACATTCATTCCGACAGCGAGCGCTCCCTGCCAGTCATTTCGGGTCTGAAAAATGTTCTGGGCGGTTTCCAGCCATGCCAGGGGGCGTGGCCGACCGCCCAGGGCGGCTCTCGGATCGCTGTCTGGTGCGCGCATGGAGGCCGGCACGGCGCTACCGTGTATAGCGGATCGAGAATGTGTTGAATTCCCCGGTGTAATCCCCGTACTCCACATCTACGTGGGTGACGATAGCTCGTGGCGGGCCTTTTTGGACGAACTGCACCATCTGGTGCACTGCTTCTTCCTCCCCTTCGAAGATGGCCTCGACACGGCCATCGATCAGGTTTCGCACCCAGCCGGTTACACCCAGGGCCAGAGCACGCTGACGCGTCGTGTCGCGGAAGAATACGCCCTGCACATGTCCCTCAATGTAGACGTGAGCGCGCACTTTGCTCATGGCCGCTCACCCCTTTCTTCAGGATTCGCCGGCGTCTACAATTTGGAATCCAAAAGCGTCTTCAACCAACCGCTTCTCGGGCTCGGCATCGAGGTCGGGATCGCCATGCATCTGGTAGACGTATCGAGCGACCTCGTTGCCGGCAAGGTCAAACAGAAGTGCGACGTCACCGCGATTTGCCCAAACAGGCTCCGAATCCCAGTACAGGTCTGTCGGGGGGTTCTGTTTCAGCGTCGCGTTGGCGCCGGTGTGAATAGTCACTGACTCCCCTGGCTTCAAGGTGAAGCCAGGCGGAAAACGAAACACTTTCCCCTCTTTCAACGCCCCCAAAGACCACCCGCCGAGTTGCTGAGGCCGGCTGCTGGTGTTGGTGATCCTGACGTGTTCTGACCATCCCCAGTTCCACACCTCAGAAATCTCCACACCAACTCGCGATCGCGAACGGGCTTGTGCGGTTTCGGCTAATTCAGTCACGGTCAACAGTATCCTCCTGTCGGTCGAGCGTTGAGCGAGGACTTGTATAGCGGTAGGTGATTCTCCCTCGTGTCAGGTCATATGGCGACAGTTCAACCTTGACACGGTCGCCAAGTAACACGCGAATATAGTACTTCCGCATTTTTCCTGATAGATAGGCCAAGACCTCATGGCCTGTGTCCAGCTTCACTCGGAACATGGTATTCGGCAAAGCCTCTACGACTGTGCCTTCTAGTTCGATCTTATCGTCGTCTCTGGCCACACGTACTCCTTTCGACATTAGTGATCAGCGCCCAGTGACAGCAGGTGTCATGTCAGTCACTGGTTCTTCCACCCATATTCGCCAACAAGGGGAACAAACCGGACGTCCGTGAGGGACTCACGGAGTACCCTGTCGCCATGGCGGATCGCGCGCACCAGAGTTTGGTGTGTGCGACTTCCAACCGGGACGACAAGCCGGCCCCCGTCTTTCAGTTGGTTGAGTAACGGTTGTGGCAGGTCCGGCGCGGCTGCCGTGACGATGATGGCATCGTACGGGGCCTCCGCTGGCCAACCTTCGCTCCCGTCACCGTGGATTACGTGAATGTTGTGATATCCTAACTCGCGAAACCGTTCGCGAGCGGTATCGGCCAAGTCCTTATGTCGCTCGATTGTGTAGACCTGCCCGGCGATCTGGCCGGCGATGGCGGCACCATACCCTGATCCCGTGCCAATTTCCAGGACTTTGTCCCCGGGTTGGATTTGCGCGGCCTCTGTCATCAGGGCCACCACGTAGGGTTGCGAAATAGTCTGGCCGTGGCCTATCGGCAATGCATGATCGCCGTAGGCCGCCGGTCGGACGTTGGCTTCTACAAAAACATGGCGCGGTACGGTCGACATGGCCCGGAGAACCCGTGGGTCTTGTATCCCGCGCCGCATGAGTTGCTGCTCTACCATTTGCCGGCGTTTCGCCGTGTATTCGTTGTTCGGGTTCGTGGTCATATTGGTTTGACTCAACCGGTTATGTGCGGTGAGCCGGGTAATCCTTCATGCTGAGATTCATCTATCAGCGATGAAGCAGAGGGAGGTCGGGAATGATTATATCACAAGAAGGGGACTTGTGTCCATTTCGACGGGGGCGAGTAGTGGGTGCTTCGTCCACTACTCGCCCCCGAGGCGTGTGGTTACGGTGTCGCTGTGATCTCCGGAGTGGACGTCGTCGATGGCTGTACGGTGGGCGTGACGCCGGCTGTGGGTGGCTCTGTCGGCTGCACAGTTGCCGTGGGCTCGCTGGTGGACGTAGCCGTTGGCTTCACAGTCGGTGTCCGGGTGGGCGTGGGGGTCGCCGGCACCGGCGTGCGCGTTTGTGTCGGTGTTAGTGTCGGGGATGCAGTTGGTGTCCGCGTTGATGTGGGTGTTGGCGTTGATGTACGCGTCGACGTGGGGGTGGCCGTTGGCATTGGTGTTCCCTCAAGTTCAATCAATATATCCCGTAGCCGGGTCAGAAATGTATCGAACTGGGCAGACTCGGTTGCAACTGCTTTGACATCGGACTTGAGTGTCTTGATGTCTTCGCCGGCGGTTTCCAGTTCATCCTTTGTCGTTTCGAGCTCGTTTCGGATGGTGCCTGTATAGTCTTCCAAAGTATTGGTTTTTTCTTCCAAGCTTCCCAGGCTCTGGCTCAGGCGCTCTGCTTCGCGTTCCAGGGCATTGATGCTGGCCTCGATTTGTGCCTGCTGGCCCTCCAGTTGGGCGATGGCCGATTGGGCCTCACGTACGCCACGTGTATTGGAGAAGTTGAGGGTACCGTTGAAGGCATACAGAATGCCAAGCGCAACGGCTGTGGCGAGTACCGTCCCGAGCAACAGTAAGATGAGCCATTCGAGCACGGTTGCTACGCAGCCGTTTTGCTCCCGTCTGGCGGCCGGCGGTGCGGGTGGTTGTGCGAAGCGAGGCTCGGCGGGTACAACACCTTCCTCCTCGACAGCCGGCATTTCTTCAACCGGGATTGCCGGTTGAGCCTCAGGCGTCTCAGGAGCGCCGGCCTCGCTGGGTGCTTCTGGTGCCGTTTCTGGACTTGGTACTATCTCCTCGGGAATCTCGCCTGCGAGGGTTTCTTCCTCTTCTGAGGGCGGTTCCAGTTCTACCTCGTCGGGTATCGGCGCTTCGACGGCTGGTGGCATAACATCGCCATAGGTCAACAGGTTGTCCAGCACTTCATTGATCCCCAACATGCGCTCGAGGGTTTTATCCATCCGGGGGAAGACTTCAGCCGGGTACAAGTCATCCTTGTTCTCGTAACACACCAGGGCCGGCACCGCGCGTCCGAAATCTTCTTCCAGCGCCCCCTTAGCGCCAAATACCGGCCGTAAGGCGACTTTGGGGCCGACTGTTGCACGGTGGTAGTGTGGAAACAGGTCCTCAATCTGGTTAACGTCAAAAATCTCGACCTCAACGCCTCTTTCCTTTAGCGACTCGAGTTGTTTTAGAGCTCTCTGATTGTCTGTGTGATATCTCCGTTCCGGTTCGTGCTGAGGACTGTAGTAGAATCGGACGAGCTCGAATTTCATGGTGTTGCCTCCTTCGCCGGAAGTAAAACGTTAGAGCTGGGGTAAACGGCCATGGACTCGATAGACATTCCTCGATGGCTGTCAAAGGTTGCCGGCCGACCAGTACTCGAAAGATATTGGACAGATTATACCAGAAAATTGCTGAGACACAAGAAGGGTTGACACTCGCTGTGCCCACGCGTATAATTATTTTGCAAATTGCTTCTCTAAGCCCCTCGAAACGGAGATTTCATGGCAGCGGATTGGAAGGCCGCTGGTTGAGGACCGGGCGAACAGTTGAGGTATTTGCGGGTACGCGCCCCCGTGGCGGAATTGGTATACGCGGCAGGTTGAGGGCCTGTGCCCTTCGTGGGCGTGCTGGTTCGAGTCCAGCCGGGGGCATTTGAGTTGACAGCGCAGACTCTTTGTGCTATACTAGTTGGCGAGGTGCCCTGCTGTGATCGTGATGCGCGTAGAGTTTTGAGCCAACACCTTCACATCGGGAGCCAATCTTGTAGCGGAGTTGCTCGCTGAAGTGAGTGAGCTATTTCCGCCAGTAGGCACCCACCTGCGTAAGCAGGTTCAAAACCCGCACACACACGGCATAGCGGGGCCTTGTTCTAATCAGCCAGCAGCTTATCTGTTGGCTTTTTGTCTTGACAAAGGCTTTGATGGAAACGAGTAGGCGAGGGGAGTCGCCACAGAGAGCCGGCCATCTGCTGCGAGGCCGGCGCGCGAAACTCGCCGAAAATCCTTCCGGAGCCGCCGCCCGAACGTTGGAGAGATAGCTGGATGGCTCACCAGGCCCTTCTAGCCAACTAGCTTTCTAACCAACTAGTAGGCCCGGCCGGCCTCACCCACCGTTACCCGGGTGCAAGTATCGGAGATCACAAGCTGGAGGGGTCTCCCGTACTTGACAGAGCGAGCGGTAATCGCTAACCAGGGTGGTACCGCGGGAGTTGTTTGTGGGCTCTCGTCCCTGAACGGGGACGGGAGCTTTTTTGATTGGTAAGGCAGACATCGGAGATTTTCATGACCGAGTTGTTGTACTTAACTGATAGCTACCTGCGTGAGTTTGAAGCGACTGTCACGCAGTCGAAGGACAATGCGGTTGTGCTGGACCGGACAGCGTTCTATCCAGGTGGCGGGGGGCAGCCGGCGGATACCGGCATACTTTCGACTTCCGAGAAGACCTGGCACGTCACCCGGGTGCAACGGGATGGCGGGGACGTCTGGCATTATCTGGATAGCGAAGCGCCGGCTGTGGGCGTGCAGGTTGTCGGGCGCCTTGACTGGGGCCGGCGTTATCAGCTCATGCGGACGCACACTGCGCTGCACATCTTGTGTGGCGTGGTGTGGCGCGATTACGGCGCGTTGGTAACCGGCGGTAACATGAAACCCGGCGAAGGCCGCATGGACTTCGAATTCGAGCGTATGCAAAAGGAGCTAGTCCAGGAGATCGAAGAGAAGATTAACGCGGAGGTAAGGGCAGCGCGAGACATTGAGGTCGCCATCCTGCCTCGCGAAGAAGCGTTCCAGATTCCGGACTTGATTCGCACCAAGATCAACCTGTTGCCGGCGAGCATCCAGGAAGTGCGAACTGTGCACATCAAGGGGCTTGATTTGCAGGCTGATGGTGGTACGCATGTTGCGAACACAAGCGAGGTTGGCCCTATCAAGGTGATCAAGTACGAGAGCAAAGGGCGAATTAACAAGCGGATTTACATTGCACTGGCGGACGAGACATGAGACGTCTCCATCCTGTATCTCATCACGAGCAGATGCTCGCCCAGGGTGAATATGTCTATCTCCAGAACGGCGAGCCGGCGGGATTGCCCGAGGCTTGGGAGTTAACCCTTCTGCCAGATGGCAGCCGGATTAATCGTGTTGAGGTTGGTGAGAGTATAGGGTTATGGCATCTGATGGTCGCGCCGGATGGCCGGCCTGATCGCCTGCAGGTACGCCTGCGCGATGAGGTGGGCCGGCGGTTTGATGCTACCTACACGTTCTTCGATCAGGAGGTGATTGTGGCGGCCGGCCAGGTCGGCGAGCGCCCGAGGAGGCACTTCGTCGAGCTACCGGCCGGGTTTGGGCTGGTTTGGGTGCCGTTTGCTGGCCGAGACCCTGTACTGATGGGGTGTGGCCCGGAGGTGGAGGGGGCGCAGTCGGTGATGCTATATGTGATCAGCCAAGAGCCCCGGGAGGCCGGCTGGCTCAGTGGCAACTCCGTGGCATGCCTGGTGGAGCGGAGGAGGCGCAGCATGTTGGAGGTGCCAGCCGGCAGTTTCGATGCTGAGGAGATAGTGATCACCATCCCAGGCCATCCGGATCAACGTGGCTGGTTCGACAGGCATGGCACTGTGTTGCAGTGGCAGGTGGGGGGCCAGACCCGGGCCGTGTTGCTCCACTATCGAAGGTTTGATGTGGCATAGATCAGTTGTTAGCTCAGAAATACGGACTCATTTCCAGTTATCTTGGAGGTCATATGTTCAAAGAAGTCACATCACAGGTCAGTTTCCCAGACCTGGAAGAAGAAATCCTGAAGCTCTGGCGTGAACAGAATACCTTTGCAAAGAGCCTGGAGATTCGGAAAGACGCTCCGCGTTACGTGTTCTATGAAGGCCCACCGACAGCCAACGGCCTTCCTGGAACGCATCACGTGCTGGCGCGGGTGTTCAAGGACCTGTTCCCACGCTACCACACTATGAAAGGCCAATATGTGCTCAGGAAGGGTGGCTGGGATACCCATGGCCTTCCCGTTGAGCTTGAGGTGGAAAAGGAGCTTGGGCTCAAGAACAAGCGTGAAATCGAGGAGTTTGGGATCGCACGCTTCAACGAGCTGTGCAAGGAAAGCGTGTTCCGCTATGTGGAAGAATGGGAGCGGATGACAGAGCGCATCGGTTTCTGGATCGACATGGAGGATCCGTATGTCACGCTGAAGAACGAGTACATCGAGTCCGTGTGGTGGATCCTCAGACAGCTCTGGGACAAAGATTTGATCTACCAGGGATTCAAGGTGGTGCCATACTGTCCACGTTGTGGTACGCCTCTGTCGGACCATGAGGTGGCCTTAGGGTACCGGGAGGCGGATGATCCGTCGATCTACGTGCGTTTCCCGCTTCGCGATGAGCCGGACACCTACTTTCTGGTCTGGACCACGACGCCCTGGACGCTGCCAGGCAACGTTGCCCTTGCCGTTGGTCCCGATTTGGACTATGCCATCGTGCGGCAGCACGAAGAGCGGCTCATCCTGGCACGCGATCTGGTGGAAGATGTGGTCCATGGGGAGTACGAGATCACGCATGTCGTGAAGGGTAAAGAAATGGTGGAGGAACGCCTGCATTATCAGCCCCTTTACACATTTCTGCCCACCGAAAAGGACGCCTACTACGTGGTCTCAGGTGACTTTGTGTCAACGGACGAGGGAACCGGCATTGTGCACATCGCGCCGGCCTTCGGCGCCGAGGACATGGAAGTCGGCCAGGAGTACGATCTGCCTGTTTTCCAGACGGTTAATGAGCGGGGCGAATTCATCGACGCAGTGACGCCCTGGCGTGGTCTCTTTGTCAAGCAGGCTGATCCCCTGATCATCGAGGATCTGAAGGATCGTGACCTGCTGTATGAGTCCGGGACTTACACACACACGTATCCGTTTTGCTGGCGGTGCGACTCGCCGCTACTTTACTATGCGCGCCCAACGTGGTATATTGAAACAACGCGGGTCAAGGATCGGCTGCTGGCTAACAATGAAAAGATTAACTGGGTGCCAGAGCACATCAAGCACGGCCGCTTTGGCAACTGGTTAGAGAACAATGTGGACTGGGCCTTGGGGCGCGAGCGATACTGGGGCACGCCTTTGCCGGTTTGGGTGTGTGAGAGTTGTGGCGAGAAGAGGCTCATCGGCAGTGTGCAGGAACTGGAAGAAGGTGCCGGCCGGCCTTTGCCAGACCTGGATCTGCATCGGCCTTACATCGATGAAGTGGTGCTGAACTGCAAGGCATGTGGTGGCAAGATGTATCGTGTGCCAGAGTTAATCGACGTCTGGTTCGACTCGGGTGCCATGCCGGTGGCTCAGTGGCACTACCCATTTGAGAACCAGGAGCTGTTCAAAGAGCAGTTCCCTGCTGACTTCATCTGCGAGGCGGTGGATCAGACACGAGGCTGGTTCTACACGCTCCACGCTGAATCGACGTTGCTCTTCGACGAGCCTTGTTTCTTGAACTGTGTCTGCCTCGGCTTGATCCTGGACGAGAAGGGCGAGAAAATGTCTAAGTCCCGGGGCAACGTGGTCGATCCATGGTCGGTGCTCAACGTGCACGGGGCAGATGCCTTGCGATGGTATCTCTACACCGCGTCACAGCCCGGGGAGTCGCGTCGGTTCTCTGTCAACCTGGTAGGCGAGGTCGTGCGAAAGTTCCTGCTGACGTTGTGGAACACATACAGCTTCTTCGTCACATACGCGAACATCGATCAATTTGATCCGACCACGACCGAAGAAGTGCCGGTTCCAGATCGGCCGGCCCTCGATCGATGGATCCTGAGTGAGCTCCATAACCTGGTCCGACACGTGGATGAGGGCCTGGAGAAGTACGACGTCACGGGCGCTGCAAGGCCCATTCAGGCCTTCGTCGATGATTTGAGTAACTGGTATGTACGGCGATCGCGCCGGCGCTTCTGGAAGAGCGAGCATGACACAGACAAGGCTGCCGCTTACCAGACTTTATACGAAGTGCTGGTGACGCTCAGCAAGCTGCTGGCTCCTTTTATGCCGTTCACATCCGAGGCGATGTACCAGAATCTGGTGCGGTCGGTTGACCCAGATGCGCCGGAGAGTGTGCATCTGACTGATTTTCCGACGTACCGACCAGAACTCATCGACGAGTCTCTGATGTTTGACACGCGACTGGTCATGCGGGTCGCCAGCCTGGGACATGCTGCACGGAACAAAGCACAGATCAAAGTTCGCCAGCCCCTGGCAGCGGCTGTCGTGAAGACCCGGACGCCGGCAGAACGGGCAGCGCTCGAAGCGTTGGTCGAGCAGCTTCAAGAGGAGCTGAATGTCAAGGAAGTTCGCTTCGTTGATACGGAGGACCTGGTCGATTACCGGGTCAAGCCAGTGCATGCGAAGCTGGGGCCGAAGTACGGAGCGCTGCTGCCGCGCCTTTCGGAGGCGTTGGCTCACCTGTCGGCTGAGGGTGTCGCCCGGCGTGTACAGGCCGGCGAGCCCGTTGAGGTCAGCGTGGATGGTCAGGTAATCGAGCTACTGCCCGATGAAATCCTGGTTGAGACCGTGGAGAAGGCTGGTTATGCTGTTGCCGAAGAGGGGGGAACTGTTGTCGCTATCGAGACCAAGCTGACGGACGAGCTGGTACGCGAGGGACTAGCCCGCGAGGTGGTGCGGCGAATCCAGACACTTCGCAAGGATGCCGGCTTCGAGCTGGATGACCGCATTCGCACCTACTACCAGGCCAGTGACTATCTGGCATCGGTTATTGCCGAACACGCTGCATACATCACATCCGAGACCCTTACCGAGGAGCTGAGTGAGGCAATGCCGCCTGCGAGTGTCACGGCGGGCAGCTTCAGCATCGATGGCGAAACAATAACACTCGGCGTCGAACGTCTATCTTGAGCGGAGGGGTCGGGAGTAACGGGACAGGGAGCACGGCCGGTAGAGCTCGCTCCTTGTCCTTCCCTCATTTGTATTCCCCGGCTCTTCTGCCACACGAGGCCACATGGAGGAGTGTGACGAAGATGGCACAACAAGACAGACATCCCTATGATCAACAGTTCCTCGATGAAATGAGGCAGGTACTGACTCAGGCCATGGAGTGGATGGAGCAAGGGGTCGCGGTCGGGGATCGAGAGATTATTGATTACATTGGCGGCGTGAATGCCGGCATCGACCAGCACCCGGCTGACGATGCTTCAGCAGTGTATGAGCAGACGCTGGCGCTCACCTTGCGAAATACCCTCTCTGGCACGTTAGCGGAGGTGAAAGAGGCACTCAGAGCCATCGATGAGGGCACCTATGGCCGGTGTGAGAGCTGTGGGGAATGGATTGACCCCGCACGTCTGCGTGCTTTGCCCTTTACCGATCGCTGTTTCACCTGCGCTGCGAAGGAAAGCCGCGATTTTGAACTGCCGAAGTATTGACTGGGTTGCGCATTTGCCGGCGCCTCGCGGATGCAGTACAATTGCATATCGGATCACCGGCGTTGGATGCTTGTAGCCGGTACATCACTGCCTGATGCTGCACGGCGTAGACAAAGTGCGGCTTCGCTTGTGTAGGATCTAGCGCTTGCAAGAACTTGCTGAATCAACTTCTGGTGGAAGGTTGTCTGAAACATTGCGAAAATCTGTAATAAAAGACCGCTTGTTGCTTGTTCTGTTGGCCGTGTTAATCTTTGCGGCAGATCAGGCAAGCAAGTATTTGGTCTTAACACGTCTCTCCCTGGGTGAGTCCTGGAACCCGGTCCCCGGCCTTGACCAATACATAACGGTGACGCATGTGATTAATCCAGGGGCCGCATTCGGCCTGTTTCCGGACCAGGGGAGCCTGTTCGCGGTTATTGCTGTCATCGTCGTCGTTGCCATCCTGGTGTACTATCGGTATTTGCCGGCTCACAACTGGTTTGTGCGCATGAGTTTGGGGCTGCAATTAGGTGGGGCCCTGGGCAACCTGGCCGATCGTCTTCAGCATGGCTACGTGGTGGACTTCATCGACTTCAAGATTTGGCCTGTCTTCAATCTGGCGGACATGGCGATCGTCACCGGTGTCGGGATTTTGGCGTATTTCTTGATGCAGGAACCCGACGAAGGTGATCTTGGCTCATCGGAAGCCGGCGATGATGTGGAAGGCGCGCTGGAGGTTGATCTGCCGGGCTGATTTACCGCCGATGGAGAAATACCTGGCATTCACCGAGACAGGAGTGTCTCGGTGATTTTGTTTCTATCGCGATTTGTCATGGCAGAGGAGTCAATGCTCGAGTGGACAGTTGGCGAGGGTGAGGCCGGCCAGCGTCTGGACAGGTTTCTGGCGGCCAAGATGCCCGAGCAATCACGCACCCAGATCCAAAATCTCATCAAGCAGGGCGAGGTGACGGTTGACGGAATGAGGGTGAAACCGGGCTATCGACTGTCTACCGGCAACACCGTCGTCGCCCGTGTGCCGGTTGTGGAAGATACGGCTTTGGTTGCACAGCGGATCCCACTGGACATCATTTACGAGGATGAGGACGTGGTGGTGGTGAATAAGCCGGCCGGCATGGTTGTGCATCCTGCACCGGGGCACGAGGCCGGTACGTTGGTCAACGCGCTACTGGCTCACTTTCCCGAGCTTGCCGGATTTATCGAGACGGACGAAGAAACGGCCCGCCGGCCCGGAATCGTGCACCGGCTAGACAAACAAACGTCGGGCTTGATTGTGGTGGCAAAGCACGAAGCCGCTCGACGTTTCCTGCAAGGCCAATTCAAGCAGCGGAAAGTTCGGAAAACGTATGTGGCACTGCTGGAGGGTCGTCTACAGCCGCCCGATGGGATCATCGAGGCACCTATAGGACGCGATCCGAAGGATCGGAAACGCATGGCTGTCCGCCAACGAGGTGGACGTCCGGCAAGGACGGTATATCACCTGATAGAGTATTTCGATGATTATACGCTGGTCACTGTGCAGCCTGTTACGGGGCGGACGCACCAGATCCGAGTGCATCTCGCAGCAATTGGGCATCCGGTAGTAGGCGACCGCGTGTACGGGTACCGCCGGCAGCGGTCCGGTCTCCGCCGGCAGTTCTTGCATGCGTGGAAACTGGCGCTGACGCTGCCGTCAGGTGAGATGCGCGAATTTGTGGCACCACTGCCGCCTGATTTGCGCGATGCGCTGATAACTCTGGCCGGCAGGGTTCCGGAGGAATTGTCCTAATTCGCAGATGCGAGGCGGGCTGGCGAGCAGGAGCGAGGTAAGGCGGAGTGCCGGTCGCCGGTGGAGAATTCCTTCCCCGACTTACCCCACCCCTGTCTTAATGGTTCCTGCCGTTCAGGAGTCTTTTGGTGTTTCCTCAATTTCAGATTCGCCAGCTTCGTCCTCGCCGGTGCTGGCGCGCCGGAACTCACGGATGCTCTTGCCAAGCGCTCCGCCCACTTCCGGCAGGCGTCCAACCCCAAAGATGATGAGGATTATCACCAGCAAGACGACCAACTCAGGCACTCCGAGATTGGGCATACCTCTGTCCTTTCCAGATCAGATTGGGAGGACTTCCCTCCCCAAGTGCATATGCATTATACTATATTTTGGGGGTAGGAACAAGGCGGATGCTTGTGCGGTCCATATTTTCCGGCAGCCGTTGTTTGACAGTGGGCAGGCCGGCAGTTATAATTTTTTCTGGCGCCGCTTTGGGGAAGTGGCGGAATTGGCAGACGCGCATGACTTAGGATCATGTGGGGTAACCCGTGGGAGTTCGAGTCTCCCCTTCCCCACCAATCGCTGATTTGCGAGAGGGGTCGCGAATGGGACGCTTCCATTCCCGACCTCTCTTTACATGCAGCCCACGGATTCTTTCGTATTCGAGGAATTTGTGCTATAATCGGATTTGGAAAATTGAAGTGACAAGGGAGTAGTTCGTTGAAAGTTACAACGCAAGACCTGGGCAATCGAGAAGTCGAATTGATCATCGAGGTTGATGAGGAGCGTGTGGATCGTGCAATGCGCAGCGTCGCTCGCCGGTATGCACGCGAGATCAAGATCCCTGGCTTCCGCCCAGGCAAGGCACCTTTCGCAGTGGTCGCCCAACGGGTTGGCCGAGACCGGCTGTTGCAGGATGCTCTGGACGAGATTGGTCCGCAGATTTATGAAGAGGCTGTCGAACAGGCCGGCATCGAGCCGTATGACCTCAACCCTCTGGAAATTACCGGTTATGATCCTCTCACGCTGACAACGCGCCTTCCTCTGGTGCCGAAAGTCGAGCTCGGGGACTATCACTCGATCCATGTTGATCGTCCGGCAATTGAGGTGTCCGAAGAGGAAATCGATGAGGTTCTTCGGGAGTATCAGGAGGAGAATGCCCAACTCGTGCCGGTTGAACGCGGCGCCCAATTAAATGATCAAGTGATCGTTGATCTGAAAATCGAGGTAGACGGGACGCTGCTGTACGATCGTGACAATGTCAGCTTTGTATTGGCTCCGGGTGGATTTACTGGCGTTCCAGACGATTTCTTTGAGCAACTGGTAGGGATGGAGCCCGGTGAGGAACGGCAGTTTAGCCTGGTATATCCCGAAGACTACGGTGATGAGGAATTGGCCGGCAAACCCGGTGTCTTTACGGTGGTATTGCACGAGGTCAAGGAACGCGAATTGCCGGCGCTCGACGATGAACTGGCGCAAACCGTCGGCGACTTCGAATCACTTGAGGAGTTGCGAGAGAGGACCCGTGAGGTGCTGCTTGCCCGTGCCCGGATCGAGGCCGAAAACGAGCTGGCCGAGACGGTGTTATCGAAGGTGATGGAGTTGGCGACTGTGGAGTATCCGCAGGTCGCTCTGGAGCACGAGATCGACCATCTCGTCGCTGACCTGGAGGCTCGGTTGCGGGATCAGGGCTTGACTTTGGATAATTACCTGCTGATGCAGGGTTTGACTCGAGACCAGCTCCGGGAGGAGCAGCGCGCTGCTGCCGAGCGCCGGCTGAGACGCAGTGTCGTCCTGACAGAAGTGGTCGAGCGCGAGGGCATTGAGGTCACTGATGACGAAATCGACGCGGAGATTGACAGCATCGCGGAAATGTATGGCGCCCGAGCCGAAGAGGCTCGCGCATCTCTGTCAAGGAAAGAATCGCGTGAGTCCATTCGTTCCCGGCTGCTGGCGCAGAAGGCGATTGATCGGCTAGTCGAGATCGCTACGCGTGATGAGAGGGAAAGCGCAGAGGAGTCGCCGGCCGAAGGAGGCGGCACCTCCATCGAAGCTGAGCCCGCAGAGCCAGCGGTAACAACCGTGGAAAGAGAAGCTGATTGATGAAGAAAAGAGGTATCGAAATGGAACCCCAGGCACTTATCCCCATGGTGATTGAGAGCACCGGGCGGGGTGAGCGAGCGTACGACATTTACTCGCTTCTGCTGAAAGAGCGCATTATCTTTTTGGGTACGCCCATTGACAATCAGATAGCGAATTTGATCGTAGCCCAGATGCTGTACCTGGATCGGGAAAACCCGGAGCAGGACATTCAGTTCTACATCAACTCACCAGGTGGTCTGGTGCATGCCGGCCTTGCCATCTATGACACGATGCAGGTCATCAATGCCCCCGTATCAACCATCGCGGTGGGTGCGACTGCCAGCATGGCGACTGTGCTACTGGCCGGCGGGACCAAGGGTAAGCGCTTTGCTTTGCCCAACGCGACCATTCACATGCATCCGGCTGGCGGTGGTAGCCGTGGCTACGCTCAGGATGTGGAAATTGCCGCGCGTGAGCTCTTGCGTATGAATGCGAAGATTCATCACATCCTGGCCTATCACACTGGACAGTCGGTGGAGCGGATTGCTGACGACTTCGAGCGAGACAGATTCTTGACGCCCGAGGATGCAGTTGAATATGGCATGATCGATGGCATTCTCCCCGGCAAGATCGAGATCCCAACCGGGCCGTCGCCAGAGGAGATCGCCATTGGACCTGATGGTCAGAGGTAAACACGTCGTGCATAGTTGCTCATTCTGCAAACGGAAACAGAGCGAAGTTAGCCGGCTTATCGCGGGGCCTGACTCGGTCTACATTTGTGATGAGTGTGTGGATCTCTGCATGGAGATCTTGGAGGAAGAAATCACTCCTGCTGCTCCCAGAGAATTCACTCCATCTCGTGTGCCAACGCCCCAGGAAATCTATGATCGGCTTAACGAGTACGTCATCGGCCAGGATCGAGCCAAGAAAGTGCTTTCCGTTGCAGTTTACAATCACTATAAGCGGATATACGCCGGCCTGACCGAGACAGATGATGTGGAGCTGCAGAAGAGTAACATCCTGCTCATCGGTCCAACCGGATGTGGGAAGACGCTGCTGGCGCAGACGCTGGCCAAAATCCTGGACGTACCGTTCACGATTGCCGACGCCACGGCATTGACCGAGGCCGGCTACGTTGGAGAGGACGTAGAAAACATCCTCTTGCGCCTGATCCAGGCCGCCGACGGGGACCTGGACCGTGCCGCAAAGGGGATTATCTACATCGATGAAATCGACAAGACCGCTCGTAAGAGCGGCGATAATCCATCCATTACCCGGGATGTCTCGGGTGAGGGTGTGCAACAAGCATTGCTGAAAATCATCGAAGGGACTGTTGCCAACGTGCCACCGCAGGGCGGTCGCAAGCATCCCCATCAGGATTTCATCCAGCTCGATACGACCAATATTCTGTTCATATGTGGGGGCGCTTTCGAGGGGCTGGACAAGATTATCGAAAAGCGCGTGGCAGAGCGACCGCCTATCGGCTTCCGCAGCAGCGGTGCAAAGCCGCGTGAAGAATGGGACACGGGTAAGCTACTGGCCCGAGCTACCGCGGATGATTTGCTGGCATACGGTTTGATCCCGGAGTTCATTGGCCGGCTCTCGGTAATTACCAGCGTCGATCCACTCGACAAGGACATGATGGTGCGAATTCTCGTCGAGCCAAAGAACGCGGTGGTCAAGCAATTCCAGAAACTATTCGAACTCGATGGTGTTGAACTGATCTTCACCGACGAAGCGCTGGAAGCGGCAGCCGAGAAAGCCATGGAGCACAAGACAGGTGCCCGCGGTTTGCGCACCATCATCGAGGGCGCACTACTTGATGTGATGTACATGATCCCCTCCTTACCCGGGTATGGGTTGCCTCAACGGTGCATCATAGACAAAGAAGTGATCGAAGGCAAAGCGTGTCCGTTACCGCTGCCTATTCAGGGACCAGGTCATTCAATGCAGTGGCCGCTTGAAAAGACCGCCTGAGCCTACGTGAGTAAGCAGAAGCAGGCGGCGTCAGAGTTTGGGCGTCAAGAATAGAGGATCGAAGTTCGGGGATGAGGACAGCATACAGTTCTAATCCTCCTTAATCCTCTGTGCTCGATCTTCGATCTTCAACTTTTTCCAGAGGAATGTAGCCACAATGCGATTTCTTCTTCAGGTCCTCATCATTTTGCTTCTGCCGGTTTTTCTGACCCTGACTAATGTGCGGATCTTGATGACGTCGAGCTTCGCACGCTGGGAGTATGCAAAACCAGACTTCCCGAATCCGACCATTGTGCCTCTCGAAGACCGTCAGCCCATTGTTGACACAACACTCGCATATGTGAAGGGGGCCGGCGACGAAAGCCTGATTGCTGATATGACTTTTGACGATGGCCGGCCTGTATATAACCAGCGCGAGATTCGACACCTTACGGATGTCCGCGTTCTGGTGCGGCGGACCTCTATAGCCCATATTGTCAGCGGACTGGTGATATTGCTGGGTGCTGCCTATCTGATTTGGACGGGGCGGAGTCGGGCTGCAGCCCGGGCACTGGCGACTGGTTCGGCATTGACGGTCGGCATCATCGGCGGTATTGGGATCATCGCGGCGCTTGCCTTCCGCTTCTTCTTTGTGCGTTTTCATCGCATCTTCTTTGAGGGGGGCACATGGATGTTCCCCACCACCGATACGCTGATTCAGGTCTTCCCAGAGAAGTTTTGGTTTGACGCGTCCCTGTTGATTGTGATTCTCACGTTGGTCGAGGCAGCAGTCATCGGGGTTCTGGCATTGGCATGGCTGGGAATTCGTCGCCGGCGCGCCCGGCGGCAACCTGTCAAGATCATGTAATACCTGGTCGCCTACAGGTTGGGTGTTAGCGGCCTTGCATGGAGGCCGGCTTCGGACATTGTAGCGACAAAGGGGACCCCCCTCGTAGGACCCCCTGCTGCTTAGTTGCCAGTTTTGCCCTCGAGGAAACAGCGAATCCCGTTCACGATGCCCTGTGCAGCCACATCGGGCTCTTGGACGAGAAGCCAGCGGTCACCGGACATGAAGCCCATCTCGATAATAGCCCCCGGTGTCGGCTTGCCAATCTCGCGAAAGGCATAATAGTTCCACATATCGATGGTGATACTGTCATCCTGGTGCACGAGACCAGTAGCGGCACTATACTCCTCGTACAGGCACGAGACGAATCGGTCCTCGATTGTGGGCATCTGACTAAACCGCCAGCGCGAGACTTTGAAGCCAGATGCCCCCGGCACACAGGAATCGACGTGGAGTGAGACAAAGGCTGCAGCCAGGTAATCCTGAAGAGGTGGCTCTGGCTTGTCTGGGTCTTGCTCTTGCAGGAGATCTACCTGGTAACCGAGTATTTTGAGCCGCTCAGCAACACGGCGCGCGATGTCGGTCGTAATATCTACCTCTCGCAGGCCGTCTGGGCAGATAGCGCCAGAGTCGTACCCCCAATGGCCGGCCAGGATTCCAATGCGATGGGATACGTCGGGTGTAGGCTGGGCCATGGCTGGCGTCTCCGCAGGTGCAGGGGTTGCGGTTGAGGGCTGACTGGCAGGCCCTCCTGGCTGGGGAAGTCCAGGCGCAGCCTCTCGTGTGGCACCGGCTACAAGCTGAGTCTCTGCGTGGATGGGCGAAGTCGGCAGTGGGCCGGCTGGCGAAGAAGCCGGCGCCCGATCTGCTGGCAGGCGTGAGGCGATGATGACCAACCCTGCCACTACCAGAGCGCCGATCATCGTGATTCGGCTGAGAGTACTGATGCGTGAGCGTATGCTCGAATTCATGATACTTGCCTCGTGATAGTGTGGCAACTATAGCCGGATGGGCCGGCAATGTCAAACCCTGGAGATTTGCACACTTCCACACCGGGAGCCACAGTCTAACGTCATATCTACTGGTACCCAACGATTGGCTGACATCTGGGCCGAGGCTGAATAACTCTCAAGCTAAGTCATGTAACGTTGTTTCCCTTTTTGCGTGATTGTGGTATAATGACCGGTGGAAAGTGGCTGCCAGGGCACCGCAGAATGAGGTGAAATTGTTAAGAGCCTGCCACTACGCCCCATCAAGGAGTGCTTTTTGGAACGCCAAGAAATAATCGCGTACATTGAGGCGCACGGCGGGTCCGAGGGACTCGACCTGTCGGGTCGGGACCTATCGGGAATAGACCTGTCGGGACTTGATCTGCATGGGGCAAATCTGGCCCGAGCCGATCTCCGGTACGCAGACCTGCGGTGGGCTGATTTATCGGGGGCTGACCTGTCGTGGGCTGTCCTCAATAAGGCTGATCTGCGGTGGGCGGATCTCCATGAAGCAAATTTACAACATGCCCGACTCCAGCGTGCGAATCTCTGGTGGGCTAATCTTACCAAGGCGACATTGACCGGGGCTGACCTGGAGGACGTCGATCTTTCGGAAGTCCAGTTGTCGGAGGCGGCTGGCGTCCCGACAGGCACGTGGGAGTGGGCACGTGTCGATGGACATCCTCCCCGGGTTAGCGTGTATGAATGGCTATCCCCTGTACGGTTGTTTTCCGCTGTTCTGTTGGTTGTCGGACTGACGTATCTCTGGGGATGGTTGTATCGGGCGCACTATCTCGGTGCCTTTGGCCTGTCGTGGGCAGCGACCTTAGAGCCCCTGGCAGATTTGCTTCGTGGGTGGCGAGTTATCACGCTATCCCTAAAGTTGCTTGCCATGCTGCCTCTGGTCGTGATTTACAGCCTGTTTGCTCTTGGCGTTCTTCTTTTGATCCCGCTGGCTTTCATCATACTGTGGGATCGACTCTCAGCCCGATTCCCGCCGGCCCGTTCAATTATTGCCGGCATCCTTCTCCTGGCCTATCTCATTAGCTTCCTGATCCTGTTCCCAGAATTGACACCCCTGTGGGGGTGGTTAATTCGCAAAGGTGTGCCGGCGCGTGAAGGGTTCCAGCTCTTTAGCGACTTTCTTGAGACTGGAAGCACTGTTGAAAAGGTGCTTTTCACGTTTGCGCTGATCCTGATCATCATCCCGTTGTGGGCGCTTTATCGTCTGTTCAGCAACTGGATTCGCACTCGCGAAGTGCCAAATGAGTGGCAGGCCCGATATCCCAGGCTGGTTGAGGCATTCGAGGCCTTCCGGGGTTCACGGCTATTCAGCCGGCAGCAACCACTGACGGTACCCGAGCGTAACGCGGCTCTCACAGCGACAGCGATTCTGTTACTTGCCGTTCCCACCTTTGTTGCACAAGTTGGCCGCCTCGATGCTCAGTCGGATATGTGTGATGGTGGCCGGCTGCCACAGGTGCAATTGTACTCCAAAGAGTTCAAATTGCCACCCAAGATTGATACACCCTATTGCACTTATTTGTTACTTGAACGCAATGGTAAGTACTATGTCTTTCGACCTTTCGAGACCTCTGAAGATAACGGGCAACGGAGACCTGTCGTTTATGAAATCGATAGCGCCGAAGCGGGCCTCCGAACGTTAAAAGACGGGCGTCGCTGCCTGACATGCGCCGAAGTTGGTGAGCTAGCCGTGTCACAGCCGGTGGTGTTTGTGCCGGGCGGTGAGATGGCGCCGGCAATCGCAGTAGACACTGCAGCCAGTCCAACTTTCACGGTCATTGGCCAGGGCTGGCCTCCTTTCGAGGAAGTCGTTATAAGCCTGGTGCCGCAAGGTATTGCGAACCCGGAGGAACTGGGCGCGGCCGCCGGTCCAATACGCGTAGGCGAGCGGGCGCAGCCGGCTGGTGAGCCGTATCGGCTCGGAACCGTTACGGTGAGCGCCGATGGCACCTTTGCGGTCGATTTTGCGTGGCAGCCTGGCATGCCCATCGGTGATGGCACGGTCGTACTGGCCGAGATACCGGGGACACAGTACCGAGCGTCTGTGCCATTTACACTGCGACCGCCGCAGCCTACTTCGACGCCCACTGTCGGACTTGGCTCTGCTACGCCGAGTCCAGTGGTTCCGACGACGACGCCTTTCCCGACCAGAACGCTCGGGCCGACTCGCAAGCCGGCCCCTACCAGTACACCGGCCCCGACTCGTACCCCGGCCCCAACCAACACACCACTACCGACGGCGACACCTAAAGGGCGGGATCAATACGAACCTGATGACTTCGCCGACCAAGCTAGCCACATCGCCCTTGGAGAGACGCAGACGCATACATTCTTCCCGGCGGGTGATATCGACAAAGTTCGCTTCAGGGTTAAGAAGGGCCGCTCATATCGCGTGCGAACCAGCAGCCTGGCACTTGGGGTCGACACCAAGATTATTCTTGCGGTCGAGGAAGTTTCATGCCGGCCAGAAACTTGCGAGAATGATGATGCAGAACCCGGCAAGGGACTTGCTTCGGAGGTCGAGTTCATCTCGGCTGTTGACGGTGTAGCATTTGCGACCGTGATTAATCTAGATCAGTACGGTGCTGACAAGACTTACCAAATCACAGTGGAGGAATATAGCCCAACTCTGACGCCGACCCGCACTCGAACACCGACGCCATCCAAAACGCCGACACCATCTAAGACACCGACACCAAGCAAAACACCAACACCATCCAAAACGCCAACGCCATCCAGGACGTGGACGCCAACGGTGGAACCATCTGCGACCTACTCGCCAACGCCGAGTGCAACGCCGGCCGAACTTGTCGCGCCAGGCAATCTCTCCTGTGGGTCTGTCGGTCCGAGCCGAATTGATCTATCCTGGGCGGATTATACCATCGGTGAGGACGATTTCCGCGTTGAACAATCGCTGGACGGTCAAACCTGGACAGAGGTTGCTACAGTACCGGCGAACACGGTCAGTTACACTGTCACAGGGCTGACTTCGGAAACCCGATATTGGTTCCGAGTGCGGGCCCATCGGGCGGCAGACAATGTATTTTCAGAGTACAGCAACGTGTCGAGTTGTGTGACTGCCGCCGAGCAGCCACCACCGGCAGCACCTTCGAATCTGACGTGCCAAGTCGTAGCGCCGAACCAGATCGATCTAACCTGGGTGAACCACAGTTCAAGTGTGACCAGTAACCGGATTGAGCGCCGGACTAGTGATGGGGATTGGGGCGAGATCGCTGCCGTGGCCGGCGATGTCGCGGCATACAGTGACACGTCCGTGACATCTGCTACGCAATATTTTTACCGTGTGCGTGCCTTCCGCGGAGAGGATGGCAAGTATTCACCTTACAGCAACGAGACCGAATGCACAACACCTGCGCAATGAAGTTGCCGCGTGGTAGTGAGCGTTCAGATCGCCTGTCGGCTGAAGAAGGATTTCGTAGCCAAGATGCATAGAGTTGTAGTTCGGTTGCGGCAATTTGAACAGGATAAAGCTCTGCACAACGGCGACCAAACGATGTGCCTATGCCTGTCTGACTCTACATTCGTTGCCGGATACGGCCAACCTACGGCGTCGTATCTTTGCCATACTCGCCACGTCATAGACAATGGATGGCGACCGATGGCTAGGTCGGAGTGCGTCCATGAATGAGGACCGAAGGCGCTTCGAACAGGCCGGCGAGTATGACCCGGAAATCCTCGCAGAGATATATGATGAGTACTCTGTGAAGATTTATAACTATATCTATCATAGGACCGGTGACCGGCCGTTGGCCGAGGATCTCACGGCTGACGTCTTTCTCCGAGCTTTGGAAGCCATTCAGGGCGATAAGGGGTGGACGACCTCGCTCCAGGGGTGGCTATATCGAATTGCCCACAACCTGGTGGTTGATCACTACCGACGCCAATCGAAACGGGAAGGTCCACCGCTTAACGAGCGGATCGCTGCCACAGATGATCGCTCCGTCCAGGTAGCAGAGCGTATCTTGGCCAGCGCTAAAGTCAGGTCTGCTCTACAGCATCTAACTGAGGAGCAGCAACAGGTTATTGTATTGAAGTTTGCAGAGGATTTGTCGAACCGAGAGGTCGCAGAAATTCTTGGTAAGACAGAAGGAGCCGTGAAGGCTCTACAGCATCGCGGTCTAGCTGCCCTCCGCCGCGTTCTAAACGTGGAAGAGCAGAGGCAAGTATGAAGACAGATTTTGCCACCGTCCTTGACGAATGTCTTGATCGCCTGAAGGCCGGCGATAGCATTTCTGCCTGCCTGGAGCGCTATCCCGAGCACGCCGAGGAATTGGAACCACTTTTAGAAACAGCGCAACTCACAGCCCCACTACGTTTCACGGAACCCCCGAGGCCCCAAGCCCTGGCCCGCGGACGCCAACGATTCCTAACCGAGGCTGCGCGTCTCCGCGCACAGCAGCAGGCCAGGGAGCGCCCCCTGGTTGATAGACTGCGCGATTTCTTCACCGCCGGCTTGACCCGGCCAGTGTGGGGGCGTGCTGCTGTCGCTATTGTTGTGGTGTTACTCCTATTTGGTGCAGTTAGCGGAGTAGTTGTGCAGGCAGCGGCGAGTAGCTTGCCAGGGGACCCGCTGTATTCTGTGAAACAGGTGACGCGCCAAGTTCAGTTGCTCACGGCACTTAGCCCTCAGGCCCGGGAGCAGAAACAAAAGCAGATCCAGGCACAGGAGCGCGAGGAGGTTCGACAAGCTACTGAGCAAGGACGTGTGTTCGAGGAAGATGTAGCCGGGGTTATCATCGGTTGGAATGGTCGTGTTCTTGTGCTGGAAGGCAACCTGCAAATCCTGGTGACGGATGCGACCCAGCTCAAGGGCCGGCCAGTACTGGGCCATATTGCCCAGGTTCACGTGCGTTCCCAAAATGGCCAGTTGCTTGCGCAAGCAGTTGAGACCCGGCCAGAGGCTGTCGTAATGATCGTTCCAACTAATACGGCTACGGCCACTCCAATGCCCACGGCGACTCTGAAACCAACGGCCACGCCACGGCCGACGAATACACCGGAACCTACCAAGCGGCCTACGAAGAAGGTTGTTCCGACCAACACACCGACGCCGAAGCCAAAGGAGACCGAGACCCCGTTTCCTACAGCGACTGCTGAGCTAGGTCCGAGTGTACACATTTTCGAGCTCAGGGGGACGATCGATTTCCTAAGTGAGTCGATGTGGGTCGTGGCTGGCCAGGAAATCCAGATTTCATCGGATACGATCATCAAGGGAGCGCCAGCGGTGGGCCGAATTGCTCATGTGCGTGCGAATCGATACCAGGACGGCACCTTCGTCGCGGTTGAGATCGAAGTTGAGCAGGTTAACACCCCGGCACCTCAAAAAGTCTTCGTGTCCGGTGTCGTAGAGTCCAAAGAGAGTGAGACGATCTGGTACGTGAATGGCCGGCGGATTCGAACCGATGACCGCACGCGTATTGTTGGCGGTGAGCTGCGAGTCGGCGCTTTCGTCGACATAGAAGGGGTGCGGGAGTCATCGACAACCGTTTTCGCACACAAGATCACGATTGTGCGTGTATGCGAGACGCCTGCCCTTCTTGAAGGGACAATTGTCGCCATTGACAATGGGGCGGGTCGCTGGGTCATTGAGGTAATGACGGTCGTTGATGGTCAACCGGTGCCAGTGCAGTTCACAATTATCCTCGAGAGCGATACAGAGATCCAAAACATGCCGGTTGTTGGTGCTGTTGCGCAGATCGAAGCCTGCCGAACTGGAGAGCATACCTACGTGGCTCAGCGTATCTTTGTTGTGCCGACACCGGTGCCGACGGATACCCCTACAGTGACGCCAGTGCCAACCGACACACCCACGGCGACGCCAGCGCCAACCGACACGCCTACTGCGACGCCGGCGCCGATTGACACCCCTGTTATCCCGCCAACGTCGGAGCCGCCGTCACTTAAATCGACGCCGACCGTGGGGTCTGCGCCAACAGTGACGCCTTCCCCTGAGGCCACTGAAACGCCGGCGCCGACAGATGAGCCGTCGCCTACGGGGACCAGTACGACACCGAGTGATGTAACTCCCAGCCCGACACCTTGAGTTCCCATAACTCACGGGCTTCTGGGACGTTGAACAGGGTGGGTGAGCAAGTTTCTCAAGAGAGGAATCTATGACATTTGAGCTCTGGGGCCGGACCACCAAGTTCATCCTAGCTACAGCCGCTGTTGTGCTGGCTGTAGTGGGGGTGGTTGTTGCTTCGGTTGTGCTTAGTATACCTGGCTACGCGGGTGGCAAGGCGCCAAATCTCATTCTTCGGGCCCTTCTTAACCAGACGCCAACTCCTATACCAACTCCGGTGGCTGCTGCCTGTGGTGTCCACATATCGGACGGGCTAGAAATCGCAACCAATACGGTTAGCATCGATCTGGGAAACGATGGGGCGGCAGCGACTATACAAGCCATCACGTTGGAGTGGCCGGAGGCTAACGGTGACCTTGTCGGGGCACGACTTGGCAATCGAACGGTCTGGACTGGCGCCGAACGTGGGCCGGCTGCCACAATATTTCCTGAGAGGGACGAAGTACTACCGACTATTAAAGCCGGCGAACAGATAACGTTGACACTGACGTTTTCGAGTGGAGCGACGCAAGGGCATTACATCGTGTTGCTTCACCTGGGTAGGAGTTGCTTTGCTCTATTTGATAGTAATCAGGAAGTAGCGCAGCTCGAGCCTTGCTTTACCACGTTTGACAGCTTCTTTGTGG
>CAYYSH010000003.1:0-25025 GCA_964474265.1 uncultured Anaerolineales bacterium | reverse complement strand
TCAGGGGTGGTCAGCCGGCTGGGTTTAGACAGCAAGCGGGGAAATACTGCTTAGCCGCATGGCCCCGCGAAAATCCAGACGTTGAAGCGTGGCGCATCGGCAGGGAGTCAACGGACAGGGTTGGTTAGAGAGGGCAGGATGATGTGGAAACCGCTGCGGCGTCATTGCCGCGACTGGCGTCACCGCCAGCGCTCCTGAGACCCTGAGGGTGTTCCGCAAAAAGTCGAGATCCCGATTCGCACTGATGACGACTCACAAGGTTTGGGCGAACCGTTCAGGCCAAAACCCTGAGGGTCTGGGTGCTTAAAAGTCTTGATTGTACCCCCGGTTTCCATTGCTGCTCATGAGCGTGTGCATTGTGTCTTCAACCATGCAAGCCGAGGCCGGCACGGGGAAGCGGAGACACAACTCCATCACCTCCTCCCGAACCTGGCGTAGCACTGCCGGCTCGTCGTAGTGCATGAGCACACGAGTGATCCAGTCGGCGACCATGCGCATCTCGTTCTCGGTGAAGCCTCGGGTGGTGACGGCCGGCGACCCCAGGCGGATGCCGCTGGTGACGAAGGGTGATCGCTGGTCGAAGGGGATCATGTTCTTGTTCACCGTGATGCCGGCCTGTTCCAGCGCCTTCTCGGCTTCCTTCCCGGTCACACCAGTGTCAGTCAGGTCTGCCAGGAGCAGGTGGTTGTCGGTGCCGCCAGACACGATGCGGATGCCGTTGCTCTGCAGGCGCTCTGCCAGGGCCCTGGCATTGGCAATGATCTGACGCTGATACTCGACGAATTCCGGCCGCAAGGCTTCCAGGAATGCCACTGCCTTGGCGGCGATGATGTGCATGAGCGGGCCGCCCTGAGTTCGCGGGAAGACAGCGCGATCGACCGCTTTTGCGTGTTCGGCCCTGGACAGAATAAAGCCTCCACGCGGGCCACGGAGGGTCTTGTGAGTGGTGGAGGTGACGATGTCGCAGTAGGGGACAGGATCAGGGTGCAGGTCGGCGGCAATGAGGCCGGCGATGTGGGCCATGTCCACCATGAAGTAGGCGCCAACCTCGTCTGCGATCTCCTTGAAGCGGGCGAAATCAATGGTTCGTGGGTAGGCGGTGGCGCCGGCCAGGATCAGCTTCGGGCGATGCGCTCGGGCCAGTGCAGCTACCTCGTCGTAGTCGATCTGTTCGGTTTCGCGATCGACGCCGTAGGGTACAATGTTGAAAATCTGGCCGGATAGATTCACCGGGCTCCCGTGCGTGAGGTGACCGCCGTGGGCCAGATTCATGGCCATGATCGTGTCACCCGGCTCCAGGAGCGCCAGATACGCGGCGATATTGGCCTGGGAGCCTGAGTGGGGTTGCACGTTCGCGTGATCAGCGCCAAAGAGTTGCAGGGCTCGCTGTCGCGCCAGTTCCTCGGCGATGTCAACGAACTCGCAGCCACCGTAGTAGCGCTTGCCCGGGTAGCCTTCCGCGTACTTGTTTGTCAGCACTGTAGCCATCGCCTCGCGAACTGCCCGACTGGCGTAGTTCTCTGAGGCAATGAGCTCAATGCCTTCCAGTTGCCGCCATTCTTCGCGCTCGATGGCGGTGAACAACTCGGGGTCAACCTCCGCGAGTGGGGCGGAGAGACCGACTGTAGTGGATCGTACAGGTGCAGTAAGTGTCATTCGGGACCTCCTTTCATGGCAGGGATGTGATTTGGGTACAAAAAGAAAGCCGGCAGAGGCACTCCTCTGCCGGCTGGTATGTGGTATAATTGCTTACCACATGATGTACAGAATCAACATTGATAATACGCACCCAGTCCGCGGAAGGAGCGCAGGCAAGACCGTCGATCGCCGACCATCGCCGGCGTCGTACCGTTGCCAAGAATGCTTCCAATCCGCGCGACCAGGAAATGCATGAGCTGAAGGCTTTACTCCTGAAAATATAACAACAGGAACCGGACGCCCCGGTCCTCGGTAAGTGTAACGGTCAGCCCGCAATCAAGATACGGGTACCCACCGTCCTAATTCCGGTTTAGTATAGCACAAATCGGAGAAATGTCAAGGCCGCGTGCGCATGCCGGCGAGGAGAAGGCGAAAAGATGGAGTTGTTGCGAGATGTCGTGGCCGCGTGGGGCATCACCCTGGCGCATGCCCAACTTGAAATGTTTCAGACTTACTACGACGAGCTGGTTGAGTGGAACCGGCGGGTGAATCTGACGGCGGTCACCGATTACGAAGAAGTTCAGGTCAGGCACTTTGCCGATTCGCTGGCCGTGCTGTTGGCCGTCGATGTCGGGAATGGGCAGGGGCGGGTCTCGCTGGTGGATATCGGGAGTGGGGCCGGCTTTCCCGGGTTGCCACTGAAGATTGCCAGGCCGGCATGGCGGGTCGTGCTGGTGGAGTCTACACGCAAAAAAACCGAGTTTCTAGCACACATAATCGATCAACTGGGGCTGGAAGACGTTGCCGTAGCCTGGGGCAGAGCAGAAGATATAGGCAGAGACGCGGCTTATCGCGAGCAATTCGACATCGCGGTGGCACGCGCTGTAGCCGACATGGCTGTCCTGGCGGAGTATGCACTGCCGCTTCTGCGCATTGGTGGGCGCTTCATTGCCCAGAAGGGTACTGACCCTGGGGATGAGCTGAAAGCGGCCGGGAAAGCCATCGCGCTTTTGGGGGGCGTGCATCGCCATACCATCCCCTACGGGCTGCCGGCCTTCGACGAGCCGTTGCATCTTGTGGTCATCGAGAAAGTTACGCCCACGCCGGAGAAATATCCACGCCGGCCAGGCGTGCCGGCAAAGAGGCCGATTGGCTAGTGGACGCTCCCATTCTCGACATGTAGTATCCGCGCCTGTGTTAGAAACGCCTCTGAGAAGTCCGCCAGGTCGGTTGAGGTGAGGAAAGCCTGCTGATGGCGTTGAGCTACCGCCATAAGGTATTGCCGGCGCTCGGCGTCCAGTTCACTCATGACATCGTCCAAGAGCAGGATGGGGGGGGCACCGGTGACGGCCTGTATCAGCTCTGCTTGGGCGAGGCGCAGTGCCAGGGCGATGGTACGCTGCTGGCCTCGTGAACTGTACACTCCCATATCGATTTCGTTCACCGTCATCGCCAGGTCCGCCCGGTGAGGCCCAACCAGGGTGATGCCTCGCGCACGCTCGGCTGGCCGGCGTTGCTCGAGCCTGGCCTGGAAGATCTCCTGAATCTGATCGCGAGATGGTAACGCTGTCTGGTCAGGGCTGTCTGAGCGGGGCGGGAGTACCGCTGCGGCCGCCGGCCCCTTCAGGACACTGGATACGTAACTGAGGGAAAATGTCTCGCTCCCGCCGGTGAGGTCGGCGTGAATGTCGCGGGCCCGTTGCCCCAGACGATCAACGGCTCGCAGCCTGTAGGCGACGATGGCAGCGCCGTACGTCACCAGTTGATCATTCCAGAAGGCCATCTCACCGGGATCGCCGCCCTGGTCACGCAGCCGGCGCAGTAGATGATTGCGCTGAGACACAATCTGCTTGTAGTGAGACAGAGCGCGAGCGTAGCGGCGGTCAAGTTGACCCAACAGGTTGTCGAGGAAGTGCCGGCGCGCGCCGGGTGAGCCGGCCACCAGCTCCGTGTCGGTAGGCGAGAAGAGAACGACGTTGACAAGGCCGGCCAGATCTGTCACCCGCTTGTTGACCCCGTCAACTTTGATGGTTTTCTCCAGCCGATCTGTGCCAGTCTGCTGAATGGGATTAACCATCAGTGTGATTTCGATGCGTTTCTGATCGCCGTCAGTGACGAAATCGCCTTCGAGGCGAGCATACCGGATCGGTTCGCGTCGCTCTGTGGGCAGAACGTTAGCATTCCAGTTGATAAGCTGGCGATCGGAGAGAGCGTGGGGTGTGCCGGCGGTTGCCAGATAGTACACGGCTTCGAGCAGATTGGTTTTACCCTGAGCGTTACCACCCTGCACCACGACGCAGCCGGGCGAGAGTTCGAGCTGGAGCGCTCGATAGTTACGGTAGTTCGTCAGGGACAGCCGTCGGATGTACATGGGATGGAGAGCGGAAAACGGGGAGAGAAAGGGGGAATCCACCCTGCGGGTTCCCCCTTCCATTGTCCGTTGACCTAGCTCCGGATGTGCATGGGCATGATCACGTGAACAAAGTCCGGTCCGCCAACGGGCTTGAATACGCCTGGGCTTGAAGGTGTGGTGGTTTCTACGGCCACCTGGTCGGCTCCGATGACGTTGAGGACGTCCAGCAGGTACTTGGCATTGAAGGCAATTTCCAGTGGCTCACCTTCGATGCTGGCATCAAGCTGGCTTACGTTGTCGCCTAGCTCAGTCGATGTTGCACTGATCGTCAAGGTGCCGGGATGTATCTCTGAACCTGGCTCGATTTGCAGCCGCACAATATTGGCTGCATCTCTGGCAAAGAAGCTCGCGATCTTCACGGCGTTCAGGAACGGCTTCACGTCTACGACTGTGCGGGTGCTGAAGCTCTTCGGGATGATCTGGTTGTAATCCGGGAAATTACCCTCGATTAGTTGGGAGACCAGGTCGATGTTCGGCAGATGGAACAGGACCTGGTTGCGCCCTTCGGTGACTGTGACTTCTACCTCTTCTTCGGTTTCGCCGAGAATTCGACCTAGCTCGCTCAGGGCACGGGCAGGGATAATGACGGACACGGGTTCGTGGATGCCGGCATCGATCGCGGCGGTGCGGACGGACAGGCGGAAGCCATCCGCAGCCGCAAAGGTGATGGACTCGGTGTCAAAGCGGGTGAGCACGCCGGTCAAGATGGGCCGGCTCTCGTCTGTTGCCGCAGCAAAGGTCACCTGAGCGATCATCTCCTTGAGCGTATCGGGGTCAAGGGTGATCTGTCCTCCGTCTTCGACTGTTGGAATCAGTGGGAACTCGCTGGAATCGATGCCTTTGATGTTGGCTTCGTACCGGGAGCAGGTGAGGTGAAGGGTCTGGGTGTGCTCGACGAGATCCATGTTGATGGTCTCAGCCGGCAGCGAGTTGACGAAGTCGGTCAGCAGGCGGGCCGGCACGGTCGTTTCGCCTTCTTTTTCGACCTTGGCACCGATCCAGCAACTGATGCCGATTTCCAGGTTTGTGGCTGCCAGTTTGAGTCGCGAGTTGTCAGTTGCGATCAGTATGTTGGAGAGCACAGGTAACGTGGTACGTGTGGCCACAGCCCGGCTGACAATGGCCAGTCCATGGGCCAGGTTTTCTTGCATGCATGATACTTGCATGGGCTCCTCCTGAGCAGATCAATGCTGAACAAATCCGGCGATCGAAGTATACTACAAGGCCAACAATCTGTGCAAGGGGGCCAGGGAACAAAAGGGAGAAGCGCAGGCTCTCCCACCCTGTGTTCCCTCTCCACAGAAAGTCAGCCTCCTTTGAAGTCGTAGATGCCTTGGTCTATGGGCCAGTGGGTGTTGCAGGCGTTGCAGTCGAGAGCATCCGAGGTCTCCATCAGATCGATTGAACCGCAATCAGGGCAGCGCCACAGCGTTTCGCTTAGTTCGCGGAATCCCGGCTTATCGATGTGTGCACGCATGAAGATACTGGGCGAGAGTCTCAGGCGCGCTGTTGGGCGCTGAAGCCAGCCGTCCAGTCGCGCCAGGAGTCTCGCGTCGATGTGTCGCTTAAGGGCCGGCAGGCGAAAGGTAGAGACGGCGCGTTCGGCCTCGATGTGGAAGCCGGCCTGGCCCAGGTGCGCTATGACGTAGTCGGGATGAAAGTCCAGGTTGAGCTCGACGAACTCGTACGGCTCCAGGTCGAACGGGTTCTCCGTTTGCCGGCCAAGCCAGTAACGACCGATGGCTTTCAGGTGTCGCTTGTTGGCGAATTCCAGCACGTAGGTGCCACCAGGGCGCAGGATGCGAGCAATCTGCGCGAAGGCTGTTTCCAGGTCTTTTACATGGTGGAGAACACGCACCGTGACCGCAGTGTCCACCGCGCCATCGGCGAGGGGCAGGTTGTAGAGGTCGCCGGCCACGTAGATGAAACGCCGGCTGCCCAGACGCTCCTGCGCCTGGCGCAACTGGGATTTGGCGTAGTCTAGCAGGATCACCTGCTCATAGCCCTGGTACAGGTCGGCCAGCCGGCCAAAGCCGGCTCCAATCTCGATGAGTCGCCGGCCACGCGGAGGCAGCAGATGCCGCATCGCAATTCGCTCAGCAGCATCTTCATATTCTCGGCCCTGGCCGGCCCAGAACTCAGCCTGATAGCGGCTCCCCTCGTAGTCGCAGATGGGTGGAGAGCTATCTCTGGCTGACGCGCACATTCTCGGGTTATCACTCATTGCTGCTACCAGGTAAGAGACACAGATGGTTACGTTAAAAATGTAAGCAAGCTAACGTTCCATGTGGAACTTCTGCTACGATTCGCGTTTCCTGGATGCCAGGGAGTCGGTCGAGGCGTGTCGCCGTATGGGTCAGCCCCCGACGATGGTGTCGTAGATTGCCTGAAGTTCTTCGTCGGAGTAGAAGTGAATGACCAGCCGGCCTCCCCGTTCTGTTCGATACAGGTTTACTTTGGTGCCCAGAGCTTCCCGGAACTCACTCTCCAGGGCCTGGATATAGGGGTCTTGCTCCCGACGGGTGGTCTGTGTTGCCGGCTCTGGCTGGCCTTCCCGCAGCCGGCGGACCAGATCCTCTGTCTGGCGCACGGTCAGCCCTTCATATCGGATACGGTCCACGATCTGAAGTTGAAGTTGTTCGTTATCAAGAGAGACCAGGGCATCGGCGTGGCCCTCAGATATATCGCCGGCCACCAGCGCTTGCTTGACGCCGTCTGGAAGACGCAGCAATCGGAGTGCCTTGGTGATGGTGACGCGGCTCTTACCGACCCGTTCAGCTACTTCAGCGTGAGTGAGGCCGAATTCTTGAATGAGCTGGTTGTAGGCCATGGCGGCTTCCAGCGGATTTAGGTCAGTTCGCTGGAGATTCTCTACCAGTGCCAGCTCCAGCTTGGCGCGATCGCTGGCCTCCTTGACGATCACAGGCACTGTATCGAGGCCGGCCAGCCGGGCTGCCCGCCAGCGCCGTTCGCCGGCGATGAGCTGATACCCCTCCTGTGTAGCGGTGACGATGAGGGGTTGAATGAGGCCATGCTCGCGGATGGAGTCAGCCAGTTCCTGTAACTGGTCCCGGGCGAGATCAACTCGTGGCTGCCAGGGATTAGGGGAGATGCGGTCAATCGGGACTTCCCGCAAGCCGGCTGGCGTTTCTTCCTCAGCCGCAGGGATGAGAGATTCCAGGCCACGTCCGAGTCCACGTCTCTGGGTCACAGTCCCCAATCTCCAATCTTAGTCTCCGAGATCTATATCTTGCTCTAAGGTCTGAGATGTATGTGTTTCAATCCCAGTTCTCCGAAGTAGCTCCTGGGCCAACAGGCGATAGGCGACAGCGCCGGTGGAATTAGGGGCGTAGGTCAAAATGGTCTCTCCGTAACTGGGAGCTTCGCTTAGACGAATGCTTCGCGGGATGATAGTGTTAAAACATTGGCCAGGGAAGTGTGCTCGCACCTCCTCGACAACCTGGCGGGCCAGGTTCGTGCGTGCATCGTGCATGGTCATCACCAGGCCGGCCAGCCGCAACTCCGGGTTCAAATGACGGCGAACCAGGTCGATAGTTCGTACAAGGAGCGTGAGTCCCTCAAGGGGTAGATACTCGCACTGTACTGGCACGAGTACTTCATCGGCCGCACTCAGGGCATTCACGGTCAAGAGTCCCAGGCTGGGCGGACAGTCGATCAAGATGAAATCGAAGCTGTCCCGATGGCCGTCAAGGGCACGTTTCAGCCGGCGCTCGCGGTTGATCATGGGGACGAGTTCGACTTCGGCGCCGGCCAAATCGGGTGATGAGGGCACCAGGTCCAAGCCCGGCTGGCCTGTCGGGAGCACAATGTCGCCCAGAGGACGCTCGTTGATGATTGCGTCGTAGACCGACAGAGACACGGCGTGTCTATTCAGGCCGAGCGAACTGGTTGCATTGGCCTGCGGATCGATATCGATCAGCAAGACGTGCTGCCCTAGCGATGCCAGTGCTGCCCCCAGGTTGACGGCGGTCGTTGTCTTGCCGACGCCCCCTTTTTGATTCGCAATTGCGTAAGCTCTACTCATGCCGAAGACCGCGGATGCGCCCGTGGCGGAGTCGATGTTCTACTTGGTCTCGGGTCGGAATGCCCTGTACGCCAGGTCCTTCGATAGACAGAGACGCGACAGCATTGGCGAAGCGCGTGGCTTCATGCGGATTCCCTGTCTCCCGTAGTCGAATCAGGAATGCGGCTGCAAAGACATCACCGGCTCCTGTAGGATCGACCTCTGCGGCCTCAAAGGCTGGATAGTCTGTCCGTTGGCCGGCCACATACAGGGAGGCCCCCGCCGGCCCGCGCGTCACGACCATCAATCGAGCCAGGCCGGCAAAGCGGTCAATCTCATCTGGCATGCTGGCGACGTCTTCTTCGCTGAACACCAGAACGTCAGCTCGACGCATAAAGCTCTCTGCTTCGAGCCAGCGCCGGGGCTGAACAAAACCGGAGTCATCCCATTGCCGCATCCATCCCTGCGGCGTCACCCCGATTAAGGATCGGCTATTGAAAACCCCCATGATGTAGTCTGGGATCTCGTTGACCAGGGGGCCCAGGTGAATGATGGGGCTATCCCGCCATGCCATAGGGACTGCTGCCGGCTCTATGGAGGCGGCAACGGCGTGGACGAACTGTTCCCGTCGGCCATTGTGGTAGATGTTCTCAAAAGTTGTGGTATGGCCGGCGGGAATATTGGCTATCTGAATACCTGCCAGGAAATCACCTGGATCAAAGTCGGGATCAAAGCTCGTTACGATGCCGACGGACAAGCCCAAATTCCGGGCTGTTAGTGCAGCGTATGTGGCTGTGCCCCCGATGGTGTAGCCATCAGGGGTGAGGTCTTTTGTAATATGGCCAATGACCACGTAATCCGGGGGCATTCGTGTCCTTTCAACTCGCTCCATCCCTTTCGGCAGGGTTTGGATTATCCGTGTTGCGGACGAATAGTGACTTTGCGATGCTCGCCCTGACCTACGCTTTGTGTGGTCACGTCAGGGTCGTCTCGCAATGCCAGGTGGATGATGCGCCGTTCGTTGGCCGGCATGGGCTCCAGGGAGATTGGCCGGCCGCTCTGGCGAACTCGGTCGGCCACACGGTGGGCTAGCTCGCTGAGGACGCGTTCCCGGCGCTGGCGATACCCGCCAACGTCGATAACGATGTTGGTCCATGCGTGAGTTTGCCGGCTGACAATAAGCCGGGTAATGTACTGAAGTGCTTGAAGGGTGGAGCCCTGCTGCCCGATCAAGACGCCCAGGTCCTGGCCCTTGACATCGATGAGAATCGGGTTTTCGCTGGTCCCCTTGCCGCGATCGCGGAATTCCACAGTGGCCTGAACGCCTATTTTCTGCACGATTTGCCGAACGGCTTCGATGGCAATCTCTGCCGCATCCACCTCGGGAGCACCTGGCACGACTTCGGGCTTGGCTGGTGCTTCCTCAGGCGGTGCAGGAGCCGTTGTCTCCTCAACCTCGGTCGCCTGGGTCGCCGGCTCTGTCCTGGCCGGCGGCGCCTCGGTCTCGGGTTCGGGCTGGCGTGGGCGTGGCCGGCGGAGACGCAGGCGCACACGGGCGTCCTCGGCCCCGATAATTCCCAAGATGCCGCGACTGCCTTCGCTCAAGACTTCAATCTTGACGTCGTCCCGAGTCGCACCTAACTGGATAAGGCCCTTCTGGATGGCTTCTGATACAGTACGGGCCCGAATTTCAACTTCTACGACGTCGTCTGCGTTGTTTGTCATCGGTCTTTGTCTTTCCTCGCGCCTTACCGTCACTGGCCCCTTCTGCTTTCTTGCTGCCTGAAGACGCAGGGGCTGTTGCCGGTGCCAGGGCCGGCTGCCGAAAATCGGTCCACTTGTCGATGGCAATCTGTTGGACGACACTCACGACGTTGAACACCAGGTAATACAGTACCAGGCCAGCCGGCAGTTTGATGAACACAAATGCGAAAATGAGAGGTGTGAACTGCATCATTTTCTGCATGGATTCCTGCTGAGGGTCGGCAGTTGGTGGGGTTAGCAGCCGCTGATATAGGAACTGCGAGATGACCATGAGGCCGATGAGAATGTATGGCATACCCTCAGGTTCGGCCAGGCTCTTCAGCCAGAGGAACCTGTTGCCGAAAGCCGGGTCGGTTTGAGAGAGGTTGAGGATGGCCCGATACAACCCCCACAGCACCGGTAACTGAATCAGAAGCGGTAGACAGCCCCCCAGAGGATTTACCCCTTGCTCGCGATAGAGCTTCATCTGCTCTTGAGCGAGCTTCTCCTTGTCGTCCTTGTATTTCTCCTGCAACTCTTGCATCAGAGGCTGGACACGCTGCATGGCCCGCGATGACTTGAGTTGCTGGAGTGTCAGCGGCAGCGTTATCATCTTGACAAGAATGCCAAAGACGATGATGGCAACACCATAGCTGCCGAACAGGCCGTGCATGTATTGCAGTAGTTGCACGGCTGGTTGAACAATCAGATCATTGAAAATTGCGCCCAAAGAAAAACCCCCTCTCGAAGGCGCAGCTTTGAGAAGTTAGAGGGCAATGATGTCAACTGGTCTAACTTCAAACGCGCTAGTACTACGGGACCGGATCATAGCCACCGGGGTTGAAAGGATGGCAGCGAGCAATGCGCTTGGCTCCCATCCACCCACCTCTAAGAAAGCCGTATTTCTCAATGGCTTCGTAGGTGTACCTTGAACACGATGGCTCGAATCGGCACGTCTGGCCGAACAACGGCGAGATGAACCTTTGATATATCTTAATCAGTGTCAGTGCGAGTGTCTTCATTCTTATACAACAGCGAAGCCCGCTGCAACAGTTCTACGACCGCATCATCAACCATTTGGAAAGTCGCTGTTCGAATGGGGCCCCGTGCGATGAAAACCAGGTCCCAGCCCGGCTTGATTGTGTCGTGTCGTAGGCGTATTGCCTCGCGGAGAAGACGCTTGACCCGATTTCGGACGACTGCCTTGCCAATGCGCCGGCTGACGGCGAATCCGTATCGATTGTGGCCGAGGTCATTCCGCTGGGCGCAGAGAACAGCCAGCCGGTTAGACCATGAGCGTCCTTCGCGTCGTACACGCTGAAATTGTTCCTTTTCCGACAGCCGGTACTTTCGCTTCAATGGTGGCAGAAATCAGAGAACGCGTGGTTTCGATGAGCGGTCGCTAGAGTTCTACAGGATCTGGCTATTTTCTATGCTTACGGGGCGTCACCCGCTTGCGGCCCTTGAGCCGGCGTCGTTTCAGAACCAAACGCCCACCCTTGGTCTGCATACGCTTCCGAAAGCCATGTTTGCGCAAGCGACGACGCTTCTTTGGCTGGTATGTTCGCTTCGGCACGATATTACTCCTTCCAAATTTGGCAGCCGTTAATTATACCGTGTTTCGACGTTCAGCGCAAATGGCCTTCTCAGCCCGTGCCCGATGAAGTGCCGGTCATTTTGTAATCAGGGGTTCATCTGTTTCACGGCGCAACCACTATATATGCCATTTCAAGGGGGGTTGTAATCCCGTATGTAGTGGTGTGTGATTTTTGCGAAAATAGTGTACACTATCATCGCCACCCTAGTCTTGTACCTGAACAAATGAAAAGCCTGGAGGCCAGGTGGTCTGAGGTTGGCGCATCGGGTAAACCCGGCTTTCGAACAGAGATGTCACTCGACACGCTCTATGTTGGCGCCTAGTGCACGTAGTTTGCCATCGATGTTCTCATAGCCCCGGTCAATCTGGCCGATGTTTCGAATGACGCTTTTGCCGTCGGCAGCCAGAGCGGCAATAAGCAATGCCATGCCGGCACGGATGTCCGGGCTCTCAAGAGGTGCGCCATGCAGGCTTGCGGGTCCAACCACAACGGCACGGTGAGGGTCGCACAGTATAATGCGTGCACCCATGCTGATGAGCTTGTCTACGAAGTATAGCCGGCTCTCGAACATTTTCTCGTGAATCAGGACGGTACCCTGAGCCTGTGTGGCCACGACAATGGCAATGCTCATTAAATCCGCCGGGAAGGCCGGCCATGGCCCATCATCGATTTTGGGGACGGCGCCACCGGCGTCATCGACAATGCGCAGCGACGGGTGGGGTGGAACATAGACGTCCGAGCCTTCGATTTCGACCTCAACACCAAGCCGACGGAAAACCAAGCGGGTCATGTGCAGGGTTTCCGGGGCTGCGTCGGTGATGTGGACTCCGTCCCCGCAGACAGCCGCCAAGCCGATGTAGCTTCCAACCTCGATATGATCGGCTGAGATTCGGAAGTGACCGCCGGACAGGCTCTCAACACCTTCTACCACCAGGGTGTTGCTTCCGATACCGCTGATGCGCGCTCCAAGTGTGTTCAAGAAGCGGGCCAGATCTTGAACATGTGGTTCAGAGGCCGCATTCCGGATGACGGTTGTGCCTTTGGCAGTAGCGGCGGCCATTAGCGCGTTTTCTGTGCCGGTGACACTGGCTTCGTCGAGCAGAATGTCCTGACCCTGAAGACCATTGGCGGTCATGTCGTAGGCGTTGTTGTGGATAGATATTTTAGCGCCAAGGCTGCGAAGGGCCAGGATATGTGTATCAACCCGTCTTCGCCCGATGATGTCACCGCCGGGTGGCGGTAGCGTCAGATGGCCGGCACGAGCCAACATGGGGCCGGCCAGGAGGATCGAAGCCCGGATGCGCCGGCATAGCTCTGGGTCGAGTTCCGCTTTTCTAAGGGCGGCGGCATGTACTTGAAGCGTGTTGCCAGCCGTCCATCGAACCTCGGCTCCCAAATCGGCCAGCAGTTGGAGCATCGTCTCGACATCCTTGATGCGCGGAACGTTCTCCAACGTGATTGGTTGGTCAGTGAGAAGAGAGGCTGCAAGAATGGGTAGGGCAGCGTTCTTGTTTCCGCTGGGTGTTACAGTCCCATGGAGGGGCTGGCCACCCTCGATGATGAACTTGGCCATGTGCGCTCCTTTGCGTACTTGACAGGTGCGACTCTCACATCGAAGACGCTATGTCAGTTTAGACGGTTCCAGGAGTGAGCCCGGTCATTGTGGTTCGATCACCACTGGATCACCGACTTCGATGCTGAACTGTTCGGCAGCGTTGCCGTTGCGGATAGCGATTTCGAGGAAGCCCGAACTCCCGATGAGAGCCACCGGCGCGCCAGGTTCGACAGTGGCGTATGTTGAGGAGATACCTGGAATCGACTGACCCGCTACTTTAACAATCAGGGATATGTTGGGGTCTAGCATGCTTGCGGGAATATTCGTAATACAGTTCCCAAAGCGGTCAATGTGCTGGATCTCACCAAGGGTCTTTCCGTCGGCGTCCTGAGTTGGTACCCGCGCCGGCAAGTAGACAATCTCGCGGATGGGTGTTCCCAGATCGGTGATGGGGACACCTCGTGCCAGGTGGGCTGCTACAGGGGCGAAGATGTCCCGGCCGTGAAAAGTGGTACTGACCTCCGGGAGCCAGTACGCTGGATTCGTTAGATGAACGATTTCCGTAGGCGGTTGACGTACAAGCGCGAGAGTGAGCACGCCGTTATCCGGTGCCACGAAAAACGCCTGATCTGTCTTCACAGCAATGGGCCGGCGTTGGCTTCCCACGCCTGGGTCAACTACGATGACATGGATTGTTCCTGGCGGGAAATAGTCGATGGCAGTTGATAACACGAAGGCTGCACAGCCAACGTCTTGCGCCGGAATGTCATGTGTGAGATCAACCAGAGTAGCTTCTGGGACAATACCGAGGATGACACCCTTCATTACGCCTACATAGGGATCAGTGAGACCGAAATCGGTCAATAGGGTGATGATAGGCGTGGTATCAGCTTTCCGACTCATTGATATGTATTCTACCATCGTTCGCATGGAGCCGTCAACTGCATCATCAGACGCTATGATTGGGCCATCACAACGATGGACTTTCCATAACACCTGTTATTGTCACCCACAATTTATTGTGGATCGTATAGCGACAAATACAAGATGTAGGGGGTCGATGCCAACTTTTAAGGTAAAAGGGGGTGAAGTAGACATAAAATATGTTGACAGAATGATGTGTTTATGGTATGATAAGCCCGGTGACAGCCTTCTTCCTGCGTGGCCCGGTGGCCAGCTCACTGGGCTCTGCCCATATTCCTGGGAGATGGAATCCACCGTTTGTGTCGTAGGGTCGGCGGATCAACGTTGGCCCACCCCGTTTCAAGGAGGTGCATAGGGATGACTCGTTACACGTCCGCAGCTACAAAGCTCAGTGTGTTGTCCCTGCTGATGGTTCTGCTAGTCGCAGGTTATGTGGTGGTTGGATCGGCGGGTGTGGTTGCCGCTCCGAGCCAACAAGGTGAGACTGTCGTCTCGATCCAGCCGGCGACACAGACTATCGGTGTAGGAGAGACAACAACAGTTGATGTCCAAATCGATAACGTATCCAATCTGTTCGGAGTTGACCTCAGCCTCAGCTTCGATCCCAGCATCGTGAAAGTGGTTGACTCTAACCCCCTGGTTCCTGGCGATCAGGTTGAGCCAGGTTCTTTCCTTGACATCAGTGGTGGCAAGGGTTTCGTCGTGGACAACTCGGCTGACAACACAGCCGGCACGATCACATATGCTGCCACGCTCCTGAGCCCTGCTTCGCCTGTAAGCGGCAGTGGTCAGTTGATTCGGATCACCTTTGAGGGGGTTGCCGAGGGAGTAGCCGCGATTAAGCTTGATAGTGTCATGCTCTCGGACTCCAAGGCACAGGAGATCCCGGCAACAACGCAGGATGGCGAAATCAAGGTGACTCCTCCTCCGACAACCGAGGTCCCGCAAGGCAACGTGATCATCCGCGGGACAGTCCAGGATTGTATGACCGGTGCCGGCGTTTCAGGTGCAACCGTCCGCGTCCTGGAGTCCCCGGGCGATTCGGCGACGACAGATGCGAATGGCAATTACGAGATCGTTGCCACGTTGGGACTGCCGGCTGAGTACACTATCGAGGTGTCACATCCCGGTTACTTCTCGCCCCAACAGAAGAGTACTGGGGTCATTCAGCAGCCAGGCAAGGACCAGGCACTGGTTGTGGTCAACTTCACCGGTGTGGACTGTCTCAAACCAAAACCCACACCGAGCCCGACTGTCACAAACACGCCAACCGTAACGCCAACTCCGACTGTAACGCCCACACCGACCCGCCGTAAGCCGCAGACGCTGCTCATCCTGGACGGGGCTGCGACCTTCTGTGATGGCAGCGAGGTGCCGAACGGTGCTGTAGTCGAGATCGTAACGCCACAGGGTGGTGTGATTGCGAGCCAGCCGGTCAGTTTCCGTGGTGAGTTCTTCTTCTACGAGGATTTTCAGGGTCTTGAAGGTATCTACTGGATACGCTTCCGATCCCTTGATCCGTATGTCCAGTATTTGAGAGATGCCAACGGTAGTCGGGAGTTTGAGCTCATCGATACCGATGGCGATGGCGACATCGATGCTGAAGACTTGTTCATCAAGGAGAACATGCGGCAGTTGAACTTCGTTGGTGTCAACTGTGTGCGGTCGAAGTCGGGGATACTGCCTCCTCCGCCGCCACAGCCGGGCAAGCAGTGTGTGCATGTGGTGCGGTATGGTGAGACGCTGTACTCTATCGCCCGTAGTTACAGGACAACTGTATCCGCACTTGCAAATGCAAATGGCATTGCTAACGTCAACTACATCTGGCCCGGAATGAAGCTCGTCATTCCCAACTGTAACGGGAATCCAGGCGCACCACCGTATCAACCGCCGGCAGGTAACTGCGTCAAGTATGTCGTGCAACCAGGGGATACGCTCTACAGCATCGCGCGACGCTATGGTACCTCCGTGTATGCCATAGCCAGTGCCAACCACATTGTGAATCCGTGGTACATCAGGGCTGGCATGACACTCGTGGTCTGCCCGGTGGATGGCTATAGCGCGTATCCAGACCCGGTGGGCCCATCATATGGGCATACATATGTCGTGCAGCCAGGTGATACAGTCTACAGCATAGCTATGCACTACGGCGTGACGACTCAGGCAATCATCTATGCGAATCATCTGGCTAACCCGCACATGATCCTTGTGGGGCAGACACTTCAGATTCCTTAGTCTGTGACGCGTGAGCCTGTCATCGACGGGAAATACCGCGCGCTGCTGATGCGGGACATGCGAACTTGAGGGGGTTTCTTCTCGAAGGAGCCCCCCTCAAGCGGTGCGAGCCGGGATACGAAATCAGCCAGGGTGCAGGCACGTATGGCGCGTTTGTGCGGTATATGTGCCTGCACCGCTGATTTTTCACGTAAGGAGGTCACCGCTATGAACTTGAATTCACGCCTTTGGTTCGTGGGGCTACTGGTGTTCGTGTTTGCGGTCGCCGGCTGTACACGCGCACGAGTCTCAGATCCTTCTCAAATCCCCTCAATCTCAGTCGCGTCGGCATCTGGTGCGGCAGCGGAGGTCTCGGAACCAGGCGCTGAGTCAGAAGTTGCTGTCCAGGGGGCGGCGACAGTCTCACTTGATCCACCGGCTGCTACGGTGGGTGTCGGCGAAACGGTCGTCGTGAACATTCGAATACAGGATGTTACAGATCTCTTCGGTGCAGATGTACGATTGCAGTATGACCCTGCGATCGTGGAAGTTGTGGATGCCAACACACTTGTCCCCGGGACTCAGATAAGCTCGGGTGATTTTCCTGACATCAGTAGCGGGAGGGGCTTCGTAGCCCAAAACACGGTTAATCCCGATGAGGGGACAATTGGCTATGCCATGACGCTGCTGAGTCCCGCCACGCCGGTTAGCGGAAGTGGAACGTTGGCATCGGTTACTTTTCGTGGCAAGGCCTCGGGTAGGAGTGACATCACTTTCACCAGCGTCCTTCTGTCTGATGCCAGCGCAAACCAGATTCCTGCAAGTAAGAGTGACGGGTCTGTTACGGTTTCCGGTGGACCGCCGGCGCCGACTGCAACCCTTCCGCCAGAGCCTACTGCAAGCCCGACGCCGGGACCGACACCTACCCCATCTCCAGACCAGTGCGTCTATACGGTAAAGCCTGGAGACACCCTGTTCTCCATCGCTCGTCAATACGGAACTACCGTGAGCGATATTGCCCAGGCTAACGGAATCACTAACGTGAATCAGATCTACGTTGGCCAGAAGTTGGTGATTCCGAATTGCGCACCTGGCCCAACTCCCCCATCTGGCCAGTGCATCACATACGTTGTTCAGCGTGGAGACACTTTGTATTCACTGGCAAGACGCTTCGGGACGACTGTCAACGACATCGCTCTCCAGAACAACATTGTCAATCCCTCACTGATCTTCGTGGGTCAGAAGTTGACGATTTGCCCGGAAGGGACCGCTCCGCCCCCATCAGAGCCGCCGGCAGAGTGCACGCTGTATACAGTTCAGACGGGTGACACGTTGTTCTCTATTGCTCTCCGCTTTGGCTCAACAGTTCAAGCAATCGCACAGGCCAACAACATCACAAATCCGAACCTGATCTTTGCCGGTCAGCAGCTCTGCATCCCAAAATAAGAGCACGCAGTCTGAACCGAGCGTAAGGGAGCGCCGGCCTCCGCTGGCGCTCCTTTTTTCCCCGTTGACCGATCATCGGTGTGTCGTATCGGTCATGGTTGCTATGCGTCATTGATAGCGTAGGCAATGCGTATGTCACCCTGCCGTTTTTCCATGACCGACCTGCGCAAATTGCGCGGGCGGACTCCGTGAGATGGATCAATACCCCTCGCTCTCCAATTGCTTCGGGGGCGTCGGACCACGCTCTGCGGGAACGAGGTGGCCGGCCGGGATTGAGAAACTGCCTGGAGGGCGTGGCCGGCGAGGGACAAAAGCTGGTTTATTTGAGAGAGCTGTACCATTCAAGGAGGAAGCTTCAATGCTAGGTTTGCGACGACCTAACGGTTCGGCACTCGCTGTCGGTTTGGTTCTCTGTTTAGTATGTGCCCTTCTCTTATTCGGTCTGTGGGCTCCTGCGACCCCCGGAGCCAGGGCAAATGTTGGAAACCAATGGTCTTTGCTCCAGACATCCACTCCATTTAAGACGCTTCGCATCTATGGTCGCGATAACGAAACGGCCGGCGCAGACCGTACAACCGTCTCCGACCTCGGAACCGGTGCGCCACCCGAAGACCCGCCTTACACAGATCCATCTGGGCCGTTTCATCCGCAGATGCCTGAAGCTCCTCGCAAGGATTCCGTGACGTGGAACCCCGCCTGGATGAACGAATTCGAGCCGGGCGTTACTGACGAGCTCGATGCGGCCGGCCTCTACGTGAAAATCCGAGGCAACGGGATTGACCTTGCTGAGAAGACTTGGTTCCGGATGTGGTACGAGCCAGAGCACTGGGATAAAGATATCGATGGCAACGGCATTTTCACGAGAAGTGTGCTTACCGGAGACCCGGTGGCCCCAGTTAATCCAACGCCAACCAGTATCGATGAGTGGTACCCGGCTATTATGCAGGAGTTTACCTACCTGCTCGTGAACCCAGTCTCTGATGAACCGGCGTCCGGGGTCGTGGGCACGTCGCTTGGCCCTGCGCAATTTGTCTTCCCCATCGGAATACGAGAGGAAGATATGAATGACACGCGCGGGTTTGGCCTCACGAGCTTTGATGCTGATTTTGATGGCACTCCAGACATTGTGCGAGTCTATAGTGAACTATCCCTATTTAAGCAGGTTACAGGAATCGGGGCTGACTTTAACGCCAACGGACTTATCGATCCTCTTGATCCCGACGGGTTCCCACTGACCGGTGATGAGGTGGCTGTTCTCAGCCCAGAATTGCCTCCAAACCAGTTAGGTGTCGGGGAAAAAGTGCAATTTCTTGAGCACATTGTGGAAGTTGAGGATGTTAGCGTAGGCGGAGCCTCGTTGAAAATTTGGTACAACGGAAGCAAGACGCCTCGTTTGATCACGGGGAGCAGCGGGGAATTCGTTCCTCTTGGCCAGATGCTTGTGGCCGATCTCAATGATGTCAGTTTGTTGAGCGGTTGTGGTACCACTGGCAAGCCGTTCTTCGTTTACCTCGAGGGAACCGATCCTGCTGAGGAACGCGTGACACTCGTGATAGGACGCGCTGTTGGTGGCGCTTACGGCGCGATGGACACACCTGGTTCGGGTATGCCAGATGCTGGCGGCCCCGATCCGTGGTATCTGAAGCGCTTCTATGTGGATGGGCACGAGTACAACGTTGTGGCTTTGATGACGAAGACGGCTGACATACCGCCGGCACCGGTCTCGGTTGTTACGTGCCCTGATCCGCCGGCAGCCCCACAGGATGATTCGGAGTTCGCATACATCACCTTGCGAACACCCGTGCCGAAAGTGCCTGTTATCATTGAGCAACATTCAGTTGAGCTTCAAGCATACCAGGTGGTGACAGGTACGGACACCACGCAACTCAACTACCTGTCGGTCCTTCCTCCGTTCAACCATGAGCACACCATCCGACGAGATGTTGCCAGTAGTGGCGCTGTTGTACCTAACGTGCCCCCGATCCTGCAGAGACCGGCTGAGCGGTTACCTTACGCTGGCCTTTATCGGGTTATCTCTCCCCCATATAATGATATTCGGGAGTCTGCACTTTTCTACGTCGCAGAAACCACCAATCCGCAGTTCTTGGGGCAGTTGAAGGAGAAATACGGCGAGGTTGCTCGGGAGACGAGCGAGGAGGAGTTCTGGTATGTGGAACAGTTCTTCACCCTTCCCTGGGAGTACACAGAGTTTGTGTTCCCGGATATTCAAGGCGTGAGCGAGCGTTACCTACTGACAAGCGCTTTCACTGCCCCACAGGCTCAATACAGTCAAAGCAGTTCGGTCGATGGTTCCTTCTCATACGATGGGGCGACAGGTCAAAGCACCTTCCCAGCCGGCTGGTTACCGAGAGTAAAGTTCTGGTTTGATCCTGGCGAAGGTGCTGACAACCCCAATGCGATAATCAAGAAGTACAAGGACGCGAACGGTATACGGATATATGGCGAGGATGGCTGGGACAACAGTCCGGGCCTGGCAGTGGCTGATCTGGCCAGCACGACGTTCCCCGTGGAAGTCAAGCCATACGCTGTTGATGAGCTCCAGGATCAACTACCGCCGGACCCGTTTGGGCCCATGGCGCCGTTTAATCCACAGTTGCCCCAAGCGCCGGTCAAGGATTCCCTGACGTTTAACCCGGCGTATATGAATGAGTTCCGTTTCGATCCAGGTGATCCGCTCTCGAGTCTATACCAGCGTCTGACCACGGATGACTGGCCGAATGCGGCCGAGAAGGTTTTCTTCCGGATGTGGTATGAGCCGGACTATCTGGATGGCATGCCATTTGGTACAGTAGCAACCACCACATCTGGGGTCGTCATTACAGCAACCGGACCAACAGATTCGTTCCCGGCTTTGATGCAAGAGTTTACGTATATGTTGCTTGACCCCAACGACCAGCCAACTGCCGGCCAGCCCGGCTCCAGCAGGATCGCCTTCCCAATGGCTACGAAAGCCGGAGACCTGCCCAGCCCGGCCATCACGCCCACCCTGGATATTTCGTTGACAACCCAATCCCGCTTCGGCCATGGGATCAATAGCTTCGATGCAAACTTCGACCTGAATACCACGAATGGTGCGTTCGAAATTGTGACTGTCCATAGTGAGCAAACCATTTCTGACACCACTGGCATCCAGGTCGATTTTGACGGCGACGGCATCATCGACACTTTGGACCCGGACGGCCTGGAGCTGTCCGGGGACGAATTGGTCGTCTTTGCGGTGGATCAAATTCGACTGGGGAAGTACGAGAGTGCGCAGTTCCTTGACAATATGGTGACCCTGGTCAATGTGCCCAGTGATACCACTCAGAAGGCTCAGTTCCAGTTCTGGTACACTGGCGGCGGATTGAGCCCCGATTTTGTACCAGAGAAGCTGGGGGCTGTGTCAGGGTGTTGTAACATCGGTGACATGGTTGTGTTCAACATGAGAAGTGGCCGGCGCATTGCGGCCGGCGGCAACAACCTGGGCTCCACCGATGGCGCTTGGTTCATGTGGCTCAAATCCTTCGACCCCAATCAGGAAAACGCCACGGTAATGATCGGCCGGGCGCTGGGCGCTACCCATACGGCCATGTACGATGGAAACGGCGGGCTTGATATGGTACCTGGCGATCCATGGTATTTGAAGCGGTTCTTCGTGGATGGTCATGAGTACAATGTGGTTGCCGTAAAGACACTCCCGTCTGAGCCCGGTGACGCCGACCCACGGGACTTCAAGTATATCACGATCAGGACGCCGGTGCCCAAAGTGCCGTTCACTAATTTCTTATTGAGCCAGGCTCTACAGGACTACGGCGTCGGAGACACAATTTCTGTGATGCCGCCTTTCAATACGAATCATACCAGGCGGGCGGACATCACGCGTCTTGAGCTCGTGAAACCAGGTGATCCAGACAACCCGGACATTGAGAACTTTGGTGAAGCCCAGAATCTGGATTGCATGGGGAGCATTGAAGGTGGCTCGCCCATCACGATCCAGATTGTGGAGGAAACCGTAGAACCGCAGTTTACTGGATCCCTGCGTGAGATATACGTCCTCTCGGCAGGTGGGGATGCCGGCTTCGCCACGGAGGCGTTCCACACCATACCGGATAACTACACAGACCTGGCCCTATCGCCGGCTGATCAACTCTACCTGTTGACCAGCAACTGGCGGTCTGATCAGAGCCAACTGTTCTTCTATGCCTGTCGCGATACAATTGAGTCAGCCGGCTGGGCCGGCAGCCCACTCGGGCCGCCTTTGCCCACGCCCGTCCCTGGCAGCTTCCTGGATCAGCTTATCAACGCCGTTGTTGACCCAACGTTGGGCGCCCGCGTCAAGTTCTGGTATGACCCGAGTGACAATCAAGACATCTACGTCAATCGGTTTACGCTGGTGGCAACGCCGACACCGACAGTGACCTTGACGCCCACGGGAACCGTGATCACATCGACACCGACGCCAACGGGGACGCCGGCTACGGCCACACCCACGTCTACGGCGACACCAACGGCGACACCGACGGAGACGCCGACATCAACACCAACATCAACACCAACGGCAACGCCGACACTTACGCCTACAACCGTGGTGGGTTTCTGCTCGATCTCCGGGAACGTCTTCCTGCAGGGTCGGAACAACCATAGGGATGCGCAAATTCGAGTTAACGGTACGCCGATGGCGTCGACTGGCAGTGATGGGTTGTTCAACGTCGTGAACCTGGAGCCCGGCGATTACATCGTCAGGGCCTCGAAGGCCGGCTACCTGTCCAGCGAGGATAACTCGGTCCAGTGTCAGCCAGACACCAACACGCAGTTGCCAGAGACGACCTTGTTGGGAGGTGATTCAAACAACGATAAGGCTATCAACTTGTTCGACCTGGTCATTGTAGCGGCGGCCTTCAATACCTGTTCGGGTGACCCGGGCTTTGACAGCCGGTCGGATATCAATGAGACAGGCTGCGCGGACCTGTTCGATCTGGTGCTTGTCGGTGTGAACTACGGTGTCACCGGGCCAACTAGCTGGCCATCGCTGGATCCGGGTATGACACCATTGACTGCCGGTGCGAGCCCGGCCTTCCAGCCGGCTACGCGAAAACCGGGCGCCAGTTTAGATACAGCGGCCGAACAGTATAATCTGCTGGTGGAGAACATGCATGGTTTGTACGGCATCGATGTAACGCTTAGCTTCGATGCGACGGCCGTGAACGTCGTTGATGCTGACCCCGATCGTCCAGGGGTTCAGATCGAACCCGGGCCGCTCTTCGCTGGCCGGCAGTTCTTCGTTGCTGAAAACCAGGTGACGGTAGACGAGGCCACCGGCCAGGGTACAGTGACATTTGCTGTTGCGTTGTTGAACCCGTCGGAACCGATTGACGGCAGCGGTGCTGTAGCGACGATCCTCTACGAGCCTGTGGGCTCACAGGCATCAACAACGTCGCCTGCTTTCACGATCGAGGATGCCCTCGTCGCCGATCAGCGCGGTCGCCATCTAACGGTGGAATGGGAAGGCAACACAATCCGCCAGGTCTTCCGCGTTCACCAGCCTCTTGTGGCGCGGTAACCCAAGCTAAATTCAGAGTCTGACTGGGACCCCGGATGACACCTTCTCCGGGGTCCCTTTCTTGGTCTATGGATGCCGAGAAGTCTCTTGACATCGAACTCGTCAGGGACTACACTTTGTTGTGGGTGACGAGATGAAACGAATCCGTGTGTTGTTTCTCATCATTCTGGCTGGGTTAGTTTGGGCTGCATTAGCCTCGCTGGCGCTATCTGAATCGCCGGAGTCGGTTGTCCACATCGAGCCGGCCAACATTCGGCTCGATGCCGGCAGTGATACGCAGATCACTGTCGAGATCGACAATGTCACTAACCTGGGCGCCTTTCAGTTCGACCTCACCTTTGATCCCGGCGTCGTCCAGGTCGATGGCGTCACTCTCGGCGACTTTCCTGCCAGCACCGGCCGCACCGTCAACCCGCTTGGGCCCAAGACGGATACTGGCAAGATCGTTTTCGGTGCTTTCAGCTTCGGTGACGCCGCCGGCCCTGATGGCAGTGGCACCCTCGCGCGAGTGACGTTGAAAGCGATAGCTGGTGGGGAGACCCCGCTGGAGCTTCGCAACGTCCAGGTGATAGACGTCAGCGGTGGACGAATCCAGGCCTCAACCCAGGGAGCGACTGTGGTGGTGGCCGGCCCTCGTGCTTCGGAGGGCATCGCAAGAACCAGCACCAATGAGCCTCAGCCGGCTGGCACAGCCGAGACGGGAATCGCGCCGTCCCAGCCTCAAGAGCGTAACAGCCCAGAAACAGCACCGCCATCTCCCCTACGAGATTGGATCCTCACTGGCGCAGCGTTGCTGGGAATCATCGCGTTGGTGATCGTGGCGGCCCGTCTTATGGCCAGATGAGCACCAACGACTCTGTCTGCCCACCTTGCAGAAGCCTTACCAGCGAAGAATCCTGACGTCGGCCTGTCAGCATTCGGCTTCATTGTGAATCAACAACGCTCAAGGGGGCATGGGTGAACGCGCAGGGCGGAAGGAGACCCTTCGCTGCCCTGATCTGTGTCGGCAATGACATTCGATGTGACCTGGCTCTCAGGCCCGTTTAGGTGAAGGGGCCTTGGTGCCCGACGGTTAATGAGGTTGACATTTTCGCGTAAGGCGGGTACAATGAAGGGCGAGCAAGACCAGGTTTTGGGCATCATGCAGGGACCGTTCGGGAAAAGAGGTCGATACCCCTTCCCCACACTCTCACCTGATCGAGTAACAGCCGGCAAGCGTTCATAGAGCCTGCTACCCCGAGTGCTGATAGGGGCGTGTATGACACAAACAGCCGCAGTCATACGTCATTGGTAGGCCTCTCACCACACGTCCAGCCTGGTCTTTCGTATTCAGCTTCGCGGATGGAATTCTCAAAGGAGTGAGCGATGGCACTCAAACGGACGCCGCTTTTCCAGCGACATCAAGAACTCGGTGCCAGGCTTGTGGAGTTCGGCGGCTGGGAAATGCCAGTTCAGTACACCGGAATCCTGGATGAGCATCGGGCAGTACGTGAACGGGCAGGGCTATTCGATGTATGCCACATGGGAGAAATCCGAGTGACTGGCGCAAATGCCCTGCCGTTTCTGCGTCGAATGTTGACCAATGACCCGGCCATGCTCGCAGTGGGCCAGGCCCAGTATACGCTCATGTGCCGGCCTCATGGCGGTGTCGTCGATGACCTCATAGCCTATCGCCTGGGTGACGAAGAATACCTGCTCATTGTGAACGCGTCGAATACGGACAAGGATTACGAGTGGCTGGCTGAGCACGCCGGACCTGGTGCCAATGTCGAGAACATCTCAGATGCAAGCGGCCTGCTCGCTCTCCAGGGTCCCGAGGCACAGGCCATTCTGCAACCGCTGACCGAGGTCGAACTTTCCGCTGTCAAATACTACCACGCTACTCGCGGTGAGGTGGCCGGCATTCCAGG
>CAYYSH010000002.1:0-29736 GCA_964474265.1 uncultured Anaerolineales bacterium | reverse complement strand
TGGATGTAGCTGGAGTCAGCACCGCGTTTGAGGGTGGGCTCCAGACTGCGGCGCAAGTTGTAAACAGTGGTGTTGAGATTGTGCAGGGCTGCCGGATATTCCAGGTCCGGCCACAGGGCATCAATGAGTGCATTGCGGTGTACGGCCTGGCCGCGCTGAAGCGACAGATAGGCGAGCAGCGCTCGCACCTTTGCCCGGCGCCAGAGAGGACCACCGACTATCGAGCCACTTGCCCGCTGGACCATCGTGTCGCCGAGGAGGTAAATGCGAAGGGGTGGTGGCCCCGGGTTGCTGCTTCCCACCCGGCGAAAGAGGTGGACCAGCGCGATCGGCTTCTCGGGCGCCGATTCCTGAGGAACTGCCAGGATGCTGACGTTGACGTGGTGCACGCTGCCATCGCGTCCGTGGGCCAGCAGGTCAAAGGAGCGTACTGGCTCTCCCCGCCGGGCGTGTTCCATGACACTGCAACGGGCGTGACAGAAAGGCCGGCCCTCCAGGTCGTGGCCGGCCAGGAGCTCGTAGCAGAGTTGGCCCAGAGCCTCCTCGCCGGCGTAGCCCAGGATCTCTTCCGCAACGGGGCTCCACAGCACGATGCGATGGTCTGCGTCTACGGCCCAGACACCATCTCCTGTGTGGGTGAAGAGTTGCAGTATTTCGTCCACTGCCGGCCTGCCAGGACTGAACGAATCGGCGCTTGAGGGGAAGGTTATTTTAATTATAGCCCAAAAGGACGCGCTGTGCGAACCCGGAGTGCCGGCCACGCTCCGAAAGGCTTGTGGTTACACCAAATTCGGGGCGTCCAGAACGAGAACCACCTGGCCCTCACCGAGGATGGTAGCGCCAGCCAGGCCGGGGATACTTCCAATGGCTTGCGGCAGCGGGCGAATGACGATCTCTTCCTGATACAGAAGATTGTCGGCCACCAACCCGATCCGGTCGCGGTTCTCACCTACGACTACGGCATAGCCGGGGCCGGCGCGCCCCGGAGCGTCGCCAGGTACACCAAGCACCTCTCGCAGGTCAACCAGTGGTAGAGCGTGCAAATTCCCGCGGGCGAGCACCTGCCGCCGTTGAACCCGCCTCACCTGTCCGGGCTCGATCTCCAGCGTGCGCTCGACCTGGCTCAGGGGGATGGCATAGGTCTCGCCTCCCACCCCCACCAGCAAAGCCTGAGTGATAGCCAGTGTCAGTGGGAGACGCAGGCGGAAGGTGGTGCCCGCTCCAGGCCGGGTCTCGATGTGAAGGCTCCCCTGGAGCAACTCTACCTGTCGTCGGACCACGTCCATGCCGACGCCACGTCCTGAAATCTCAGTGACCCGTTCAGCCGTAGAGAAGCCAGGGTGACAAATGAGCATGAGTGCTTGCTGGTATGGCAGTTCTTCGGCCTCGGAGCGGCTGATCAGCCCACGCCGGATGGCCGTTTCCACGATCTGCTCCCGGTTCAGGCCGGCGCCATCGTCGGTCACCTCCAGAACAGCGGATTCACGCTCACGCCGGGCAATGAGCTGGATGGTCCCGCGCGGCTCCTTGCCATTTCGCCGGCGTTCCTCTGGCGGTTCGATGCCGTGATCCACTGCGTTGCGTAGCAGGTGCATGAGTGGGTCGGTCACCCGTTCCAGGACCGTGCGATCTAACTCGATGTCGCTCCCCTCGATCCGAAAATCGGCCTCTTTCCCCCGCTCCTTCAACAGGTCGCGAACCATGCGGGGAAAGCGGTTGAAGACCTGGGCCACCGGCACCATGCGGGCCTGGAGCACAGCATTTCGCAGGTCGGTCAGCAAGCGGTCGTGTTCCTCCAGGGCTTCCTCCAGGTCCGGCAGGTTGTGCCTGCGCTGGATGCGCCACAGCCGGCTACGGCTGATCACCAGTTCCGCCACCAGGTTGAGCAGCGAATCCAGGGTTTGGGCTTTGACGCGGATCGTCTGGGGAAGTTCCGGTGTCTGGAGCGCAATGGTGGATTGCACGGGCCTATCTGGCTCGACCACGGCTGTGATGTCGCGAGAGGGCACATCGGCAGGTGGATGTCTGTTTTCAGCGGCGGTGACTGCTCCGGTTTTAAGGTTGTCGGTAAGAGTTCCAATGTCCAGGCTGGCCGGCCTGCCCGCCAGGGCGTCTGCCAGAAGGGTTGTGAGCGCATCGACGCCGGAAAGCACCACATCTGCCAGGGCCGGCGTGAGTCGCTGATTGCCCCTTCGCAGTTCGTCCAGCAAATCCTCCAGGGCGTGGGCGACGTGGGCCATGTCCTGGTAGCCCATGGTGGCGGCCATGCCTTTGAGCGAGTGGGCTGCTCGAAAGATGGCTTCCAGGGTCAGGGTGTCCTCCGGATTCCGTTCCAGGATGAGCAACCCGCTGTTCATGGTCTCCAGGTGTTCCTGGGCCTCACTGGCAAACAGGTCCTTGTACTCTGTAAGATCGATCATGGTTGGTGTTCCGGTTCCCCGGCTACTGCCTCCACGATGGCAGCGGGGATATCGGTGAGCGGCAAGATTCGGTCCACAGCGCCGGCTCTGGCCGCAGCACGGGGCATGCCATACACAACGCTGGTCGCCTGATCCTGGGCAACGACGAGGCCGCCGGCAGCCTTTATGGCCTGAGCGCCCTGGGCGCCGTCGGAGCCCATCCCGGTGAGCACGACTCCGATGCTGCGCGGGCCGTATACTCTGGCCACGTCAATCATCGTCAGATCAGCAGCCGGCCGGAGACCATTGACCGGGGGGGACTGGTCCAGCCGAATGACACCGCCGGGGTGGATACGCATGTGGTAGCCGCCGGCGGCGACAAAAACACGGCCCGGAGACAGCCGGCGGTCGTCCTCAGCCTCTTCCACGTGCAGAGCGCTTTGCCTGTTCAGTCGCTGGGCGAAGGAGCGAGTGAAGCCCGCCGGCATGTGCTGCACCACCAACACCGAAATCGGCAGGTCGCCAGGCAGGCCGGCCAGGACATATTCTACCGCCCGTGGCCCGCCTGTTGACGCGCCGATGACCACGATGCGGCGGCCGGGCCTTCTCCCATGGCGTGGGGACACCGAAGAGAGCGCAGAAGCGTGTGACTCCGGGAGGTCGGTCAACTTCCGCAGATTCACCAGGCGGGCCAGTCTGACTTTGTGGATCAATTCCTCGCGTATCTTGTACAGATCGACGGAGATCGTTCCTGATGGCTTGAGGACGAAGTCTACAGCCCCTCGCTGTAGCGCTTCCAGAGCAATGTCCGGGTTATCGAGGCCGGTCAGCATCACTACCGGGGTTGGGTTGTGCTGCATGATCTGGCTGAGGGCCTCCAGCCCACTGAGTCGTGGCATCTCCACGTCCAGCGTCACCACGTCTGGGCGAAGATCGGCCACTTTCTGGACAGCTTCCAGGCCATCCTGTGCCGTATCCACGACCTCGATCCCGGGATCCGATGTCAGCAGGTTTGAGATGAGCTTCCGCATCAAGGCCGAGTCATCTACTACCAGCACCTGCAGCTTAACGGGCATACTGACCCCCCCGGATTGAGGATCGCGAAGACCGAAGCTGAGGTGTGACGTGCAACTGCCTTTGGATCGTTGTCAGGCAATGCATGGTGTACTCCGCGCTTCAGGTTGCAGTTTGTAGCTCATGCAGCTCCGCCATTTCTTCTGTCGTAAGCACACGGTCCAGGTCCAGGATTACGAACAGGCGGTCGTCGTGGACCGCCACGCCAGTCAGGTACACATCGCTGATTTCGGCAATGATACCAGGCGGCGGCTCTATGGCCGCCTGCGGCAGCGATAGGATTTCCGTTACAGAATCAACCACCATGCCCACTCTCTGATTGTCTACTTCAGCCACAATGATGCGGGCTTCGTCATCGCGCGGTATGGCTGCCATTTGCAGGCGTTTTGCCAGATCAATAACCGGCACGATATCGCCGTGGAGATTGATGATGCCCTCCAAAAAGGCCGGCGCTCGGGGGACGCGGGTACATTTCACCGGGCGCAGGATGCGCGTCACCTGTTCAATCGGGACAGCGAATTCTGTCCTGTCCAGGCGAAAGATAATGAACTGGTGAAGTGCTTCTTCCAGGTGTTGCTCAGCGTGTTGCATAGCCTCCCTCATTCCCAATGCTACAGGCGCAGTCCGCCAGGTTGCCATGTGTCAGGCCTCGGACTCCGCCCCCTTCAGATTTCAACGGTCTGTGGCCGGCCATTGGGGGGCGCGACATCGTCGATGGAAACGGTGTCCATCGGTCCAGCTTCGGGAGAAAGACGGAACCGGGCTACCAATTCGTGCAACTCGGTCGCCATGCTGGATAGTTCCTGAGTCGCGGCGGCCAGTTGGCCCGTGGATACCATCTGCTGCTCAACAGCCGCGGCCATTTCCTCAGCGCCGGCAGCCTGTTCCTCAGTCACTGAGGCCATCTCGTTGACTGCCTGCACCACGGTGTTTGACTCTTTGCGCTGTCGGGCTGTTGCATCCGCGTTCTGACGGGCCAGCGCAGCAGCCCGATTCACCGCAGCGACGATGTCCTGCATGCCAGCCAGGACCTGTTGAAGCTCCGCCTGGACCTGGTCGTTCAGCGCTGTGATCTCCTCCACGGTCTGGCGCGAACTCTCTGCCAGCCGGCGCACCTCGTCGGCCACGACTGCGAAGCTCTTGCCGTGCTCACCGGCCCGGGCGGCTTCGATGGCGGCGTTCAGGGCCAGCAGATTGGTTTGATCAGCGAAGCGCTTCACGGTGCGCGCCATGTTGCTGATGTCCTCTGAGCGGCGCTGGAGGGTCTCCATCATCTCTGCCAGGTGGTTCACCATCCCCCGGGCCTGTTCCGAGGCCTGTTCCACCTGTTGGGCATTCTCCGCGATCTGGTCGGTGGCCATTGCCAGGCTCTCAATAGCCCGAGAACTCTGTTCGGCCTGGATAGCCTGGGCGGCAGCGCCCTGGGCGACCTGCTGGACTGCGGCAGAGACCTGTCCTGCGGAGGCATTGATTTCCTCCGTCATGGCCGACAGTTCTTCAGCCTCTGTCGCCATGCGGTTTGATGCGACGGCGATTTGTTCGATCAGGTCCCGCAGATGACACGTCATCTTGCCAAAGGCTCGAGATAAAATGCCCACCTCGTCGCTGCTGTTGACAGGGATTTGCGGAGTCAGATCACCCTGGCTGACCTGGCCGGCGACGCGGCTGAGTTCCACGATAGGCCAGGTGATGGCCCGCGCCAGATAAGCCCCCAGGCCAATGGCCAGAATCGTCGCCAGGGCTGTGAGCAGCAGAAACACTTTCCTAAACTCCCCCACGGATGCGAGAACTTGCTCCGTGGGCTCCACTTCTATCACGGTCCAGCGGTCAGCTTGTTGAGCCGTTGAGTCTACGGGGGCAAAGGCAATCATTTGATCTCCGACCAGAACAGCCCCAGCCTGGCCGCTCAAGAGGTTCGGGGCCAGGTCCGGGAAGTCGCGTTGCAGGCGCTCGCCTGTATCCAGGTCAGCCGGCCCTCCCCACCGCCTGGTCTCGTCCGGGTGCCAGAGGTAGAATCCCTCAGCATCGACGAGGAACAACTGCTCGTCCTCTCCCTTGGCTGCTGTCTCCAGGAGGTCCAGAAATCCCCGTGCGTCAAGATTCGTGACGATGACGCCTCGTCGTTCACCGTTGTAGAAGACGGGGGCCGCGTACCGAATGCCTGGGATGTGGGGGGTGACGATGATGCCTCCCTGGGTCTCCAGCCGCAGACGAGTGGCGTACACCTGCCCTTCTTCCAGGCTCATGCCGTTGATGAAGTACTCGTCTTTGCTCTCATTTTGCAGTTCTTCCCCTTCGCTCACATGGAAGACGTTGCCATCGGCCGCGACTTCCACAACTTCCTGGCCTGTGGCATCGATGTAGCGGATCTTGAAGTAGGTCTGCCGTGTGCGGGCGAGGGCAATGAATTCGTCGGCTAACTGCCGGCGCGCTTCCGCAAAAGCCGCTGGGTCGCCGGCGCTGATCGCTTCCAGAAGTTGCGCCAACGTTGCGGACCTGGCCAGGAAGGTGGCATCGTCTGAGGCACCGCGTAAGAAGTCCTGAATGTTGGCTGCCAGATTGGCCACACGGCCGGACTCAGCCTGCAGAGCCTGCCGGCGCAATGCATCGGAGGCCGTCTGTGCACTGTAGATGCCAGTTGCCAGGAGGGGGATGAAAGTCATCAGGATGAAAGCGACTGTTAACCGGAATTGAATCCGGGACACGATTCGTTTGAACATAGTTTCTCTCCTCCACGCCAGTCAGGTGCCGTTCCTTACATGCTCGCGCTTAGCACCTGACCACGCATTATTGGCTGCGATAGATATGCTCTCGCAGATCGACGGGTTCGAACAGACCGGCGACCTCCCCCGGCAATATCTCCGTCTTGCCCAGAACGAGGACGCCATCGGGCATCAGAGCGCTGTGGAAAGCACGGCACAGCCGCACTTGCTGCAGTCGTGTAAAATAGATCAGGACATTGCGACACAAGATCAGGTCAAACCGACCAGGTGGCTCTTCACCGATGAGGTCGTGCCGGCGGAAGCGAACGAGGCGCTTGACCTGAGGAACAACGGTGTGTCCATCCCTGGTTGTCACGAAAAAACGATCCATGTCCGGCCATTGCGTCCCGCGGAAGCTGAAGGGGCCGTAGACGCCGGCCTGTGCCTGTTCCAGCCTCCGTTGATCCAGGTCTGTTGCCAGGATGCGGATTTGCCATTCTTCAATCTGGGCGCCCAGCATCTGGTGCAGGAGAATGGCCAGGGAGTAAGGCTCCTCCCCGCTGGCGCAGCCGGCGCTCCATGCCCGGAATTGCCGCCGGCCCTGTTGTGCCTTGAGACTCAGCATGGGCCGCAGTACCCGATCTCGTAGAGCGACGAACGTGGTCGCATCCCGGAAAAAGTGGGTCAAGTTGATGGTCAACGCATCAAACAGTTGATCATACTCCTCATCATCAAGCAGGCGGGTGTATGCCCGATACGATTTTACGCCTCGCGCGCGCAGACGCACTGCCAGCCGGCGCTGCAAGAAGGCAGACTTGTACTGATTGCAATCCAGTCCGCGCTCGCGGCGTATCTTGCGTAACAGCGACTCAAATGCCGGGTCGTTATCGATTGTCCTTTGTTGCAGCATGTGGTATTGCCTCCTCAGGAGTGGTCCTGGCTAATACGCCGAGTAGTAGAAGTAATCCAGATTGCTCATCATGCGTAGCGCGTTTCGGGTGGCCAGGAGCGCAAAGACCAGTGATCCGATGGTCATGCCGACTGCGCTATACTGGTAGCCGATCGTCCGACTGAGCACGTAGCCGACAAGGGCATTAACCACCGTGGCCGGCACAATCGCTCGCAGCACCGGAACCGGGCGCGACAGCGAGAAGAAGAAAACGCCATTGAAAAGCCCTATCACCATCAGGTTGTAGCCCACAGCGGCGGTCCAGTAGACGAAGAAAGTGATCGGGCTCTTGAAGAAGTCCCGCACCAGCTTGATTTCCTCGAAACGCCGCAGCCAGGTGACCGCATGGTAAGTTGCGATGATGCTGGCGATAGCAATGAGGATTAGCAGAATGAGTTGCCGCACATAAAAGCGGGTGAAATACCGATTGTGCCCTTCAATGTCAAATGCGCTGAATCGCTTCTGGGTCGGAATGATGATCGAGGCAAACTCGTTGATGGTGTACTCAAGCAGCGCGATGCTAAAGATGAGCGAAATCAATGCCCAGTCCATCCCCAACTCATACGGCGTGCGGAACCATATGATATACGGCAGCGGTTGCTCAGAAGCGGACCATCCCACGAGCCGATCCAGGTAGAGATAGCCGAAGTAGAACATGCCATAAAGGAAGTAGAGTCGTAAGGAGTAGTACAGGATGGACCAGGCCGGCAGTCGTGCATCCTTCAGATCACCTGTGACGGATTTGGCTGCCTTGTCCAGCAGGTGGTAGCCGTAGAGCCCAACAATCAGGTTGGTGCCCAGCAGGCCCAACCCGTGAGCGGCGTGAATGCCCCAGTTGGTGTAGGTCATCACTACGTGCACGATACCCACGCCGGCCAGTGTGCTCAACAGGATGGCTGCACGCTGCGTCAGCACATACAGGATCGAAATGAACAGCCACAACTCTGACAGCAGCACGAAGTACATCAGGCTGATCCAGACCATCTCCTGCGTGAAGAAGGGGATAATCAGGTTCAGCAGGTAAAAAGCCAGCGCCACCGCGAGGACCAGGCCGGTGCCCAGCTTAATCAGCCCATAACAGACCTCTTTGGCCAGAATATGGCTCCCTGCCTCCGAATAGGACATGCCCTTGCGACCGATGGCCTGTACGAATCCTCCGGTGACGATGAAGCTCATGACAGTCCCGATGGCAACCACCGTCGCTCGTTCCTCGGTGAATTCGAGAAAGGCCCAGAGGGAGTAGCGCAGGGCCAGAACGGAGATAATCTGCCCGGTCATGGGGAGGGCGAAGAGAGTGCCCTGCAGGTAAAACTTGATGAACCGCGCCATTTTATGCCACCAGGCCAGTTCAGGTTCACGGGTTTCCTCCTGAGGCTGACTCTCCAGGCGCTTCCGACAGCGGGCATAAATGTCCTTGGCCAGGACCATAATGGATCCCTTGACCACGTACCCCGACTTGGGCTCAACCCACCGCACCAGGGGTTGGATGCCGAACTTCTCTTCGGCATCTACGTCGCGCATTCCCCGACTTTCCAGCGTTGCTGCTACGGCCCAGAAATCGACTGGGCTGCCGCAGGTTTCCAGGATGAAGTCCACCAGTTCTTCCTTATCCGCCGCTAGTGGATCTGGGTCGAGGATTTCCGGGTCAGGGGTGAACGCCGGGTCTGCCGGGGGCTCGAAGCCCCCCAGAGGCCCGCCGGCCTCCGCCACAGCGCCAGCAGCTTGTCCTTCATCCACTGGTACTTCTTGAACACCCGCTGTCCGCGGCTCTGCCAGAAGCTCAGCCGTCATGTCCCTCTCCCCGCCGGCTGTGTTCAACGTCGGGCGCTGCCAGGCTGCCGTTGTGGCGATCGCGGTGGTTCCCGCGCACATCGCCGTTGCGGAAACGGTGCCAAAGCATGCCGTGCCACTCACGGAGCACGCGCCACGGCGGAATCGTGTGTCGCCCTTCAGGCGCAGGGCTCGACCGGAGTAGCGCTGCATCGTCGTCTGGGGAGGTGGCCGGCGCTTCCTGCCGAATGGCCTCGATTTCCCTTTCCCAGGCTGCGATGATTTTGGCATTCTCTGCGCGAATGTCGTCCAGGTGCTCGTGCTTGTACGCGGCCCATTTCTCGTAGCTCTCCCGGTACCCGTCCACGGAAGTGGAGGTGGTGAACTTGGCCAGGATGGTCTCCCGACACTTGCGGGAAAGCCGCTGGCGCAGATCGTGGTCAGTCAACAGTTTAACGATGCCGGCCCCAAACGCTTCAGGGTCGCGGGGCGGTACAACCACCCCGTGACCTTCCAGCGCCTCCTTAACGCCCCCCACGTCTGTCCCCACTACCGGAGTGCCGCATGACATGCTTTCCAGCACTGTGAAGGGAAATCCTTCTGAGATGCTGGAGAGCAGGCTGATGTCGCCGATGGTGAAGATCTTGGAGGGCTGATTGTGAAAGCCACCGAAGCGAAAAGTCCAGCTTTCGATATCTTCAGCCCCATCGTCACCAGTTTCATCACCCGTCCCGGGGCCCAGCCCCAGTTCTCGGACAAGATCGCGACACTTTTTCACGTAAGGTGGATCTGCTTTCAGCGATCCGTGGACGATCACCTTCAAGTTAGGAATGCTTTTGTGTGCTACTGCCACCCCCTTTATCATCGTTATCAGATCCTTCAGCGGGAAGATGCGCGCCGCTGCGACACAGGTGGGATAGTTCCTGAATTCCTCTGGCTTCGGCCCGGGGACGAATACGTCAGGATTGACGCCGTTGTAAATTGTGGCAACCCGCCTTGGGTCACCGCCAAACGGTATCTCCCAACGTTGGTTGAAGTTGGCACACGGCGACAGTTGATCGGCGTAGACGTAGTTGAGCTTGGACACGAAGGTAGCCAGGTTGATCAGAAACCGCTTAGAAAAGAAGGTGAAATCGGTGGCTGAGACAGCGATGTAGCGCTCGCGAGCGTACACGCCATGGTCAGTGATGATAAACGGGGTACCGTACTCGAATTTGGCGTAGATGCTGGCCAGCCCGCAGGCAGCGGCAATGGTCGCGTGGCTGACGTCCGTCTCTGGCACCGGAGCAGTGAAAGCCATGAGCATGTTGTATAACCAACGCAGGCAGGTGGTCAGGTCGAAGAGGTTCGGATATTCATTCGGCAGGAAACGGTCCGGGTGTTCTCGGTAGGGGCGGAGCATCTCGTCCTTGAATGCCTCCCACACAGGCCGGGATTTGAAGGTCAGGTTGTAATCGTACTCTTGAAAGTAGCGGAAGATCGCCCACACGGTGGGACCATACACCAGCACGTCCGAGCCAGGCTCTTCGAAGCCGCGCAGGAAGTGCCGGAAGAGGGGGACGAATTTCTCGCGAATGACCTCTTCTGTGGTTGCCTTTTTGCGCAAGAAAAGCTCGGAGAAAGGGATGTGCGGTGGCGCGCGAAACGGCAGAATCCACTCCGCCGGCTCTTCCGCCCCCCACATCGGCACCTGGATGACCCGCTTGATGTTCTCCTTGTCATCAATCGGGTACTTGGTCCTGACCTGCGGGGTCCCCGTCACGGCAAAAATGAGGTAGTCAATCTGTGGCAATTCCTCCACCAGGATTTTGCACCAGGTCGAAACACCCCCTCCAACAAATGGGTAGGTGCCTTCTGTCTCGAAGAGAACGGAGATGCGCTCTCTCATAGCTCGCTCTAACTACAGCCACGCCCTCAGATACGGGAAGTTCAGCCTGAGCAAGTCGCGCTGATCGGTCAGGTTAGGCGCTTCTGGCGCGATCTGGCCCAGCACCCGGTATCCGTCTTCGATCATCATGGCAATCGCGTCGGTCAGTTCATACTCACCTCGGGCAGACGGTTGCACATTTGCCACGTAGTCGCGCAACACCGGCGGGTAGATGTGCAGCGGTGCGCAAGCGATGTCGCTGGGGGCCGTGTCGGGCGCCGGCTTCTCGACAATCCGCGTGATCCGGCCGGCCTCATCCACGGCCACTGAACTGGTTGCTGCCAGGCGCTCCACTGGCAATCGCTTGAGGCTCAGGCTCACATCGGCCCCAGAGGCCCGGTGGAATCGAATCAACCCATCGATGTGATCGAAGCTGAAGGCGGTGTCGCCGGCCAGCACCATGATCTCCTCGTCTCTGGCCATGACGTCGGCCGCCTGCATCACGGCGTGAGCGGTACCCAGCCGCTCTCGCTGCTCGCGATAGATCAGCCTCAGGCCGTAGCGCGAGCCGTCGCCCAGAAACTGACGTAGCCTGTCACCCAGATGACCGTAGACGATGATGGCCTCCGTGATGCCAGACCGGCGCAGGTTGGTAAGTAGCGTCTCCAGGATGGGCCGGCCATTGATGGGCAGCAGCGGTTTGGGCACCCACTCGGTGATGGGACGCAGCCGTTTGCCTTTGCCGGCTGCCAGAACGATAGCTTGCATTGAAACCTCCTCAAGGCACCTGTCACGCTCAGCGCATCACATGTCTCGCATGTGTGCGACGGCGTCATTGACCTGATCGAATGTCTTAAACAGTCGGTCGGTGCGCGTGAGCTTGAAGACCTTCTGCAAAGTCGGCCGCGGGCTGGCCAGGGCGATCTGGCCGCCAACAGCCGCCATCCGGCGGTACGCGGCCACAAGTACGCCCAAACCGGAGCTATCCATGAAAGGAACCTCTCCCAGGTTTACCACGACCTGTTGCCCGCCGTTGTCGATGATCTGTTGCAGGGCCTCTTGCAGGGCCGGCGCACCGCTCACGTCCAGGTCGCCGGCCAGTTCTACAATGTTAATCGAACCGTCCGTGTGAATCTGATATTCCATCGTGTACCTCCTGACTTCAGAAAGTCGGCTCTACGCAGATTATTGGGGAACGACCCGGTCTCTGGCCGGCCAGGTGATCCCTCAGCTAACATCCATCTCTAGACCTCTTCTACGCCCCGCGGGGCTGGCGCCGGCACGTCTGTGCCCGCATCTGTCGCTCGCTCAACTGCTTCCAGATAGACAAAACACCCCCTGCAATCTGGGTCTCCGTGGTAAATGCAGCGCACGTCCGGGATTGTCCAGCAGGGTGCGGCCACCGTGCGAGCCGGACAGGTGGTACAGGCGGCTTCGGGCTCACCCTTGAACGTGTGGCAGGGGCGAAATGGAGTGCCCAACGCTGACGCCCGGCGCTGTCGCTCGAAGGCCGCACGCCAGGCATCTACCACTGCTGGATCGAACTGCCGGCCCCGCCGGATCTCGATCTCCTCGAAAAGTTTCGACGGTGGCATGGCCGTCTGGATGGAGTCGGCCGTCGTGCTCTCTACGATGTACTCTGCCAGCGCCAGGATTCGACCGCCGACTGGGATCTCCTCCCCTTTCAGGCCGGCCGGGAAGCCCCAGCCGTCGAACCACTCATGATGTGTGGCCACGATTTCGCTGGCGGCCTGGCCATTGGGGAGCACGTCGAACATGGAAGCGCCGATGGTAGGGTGATGGAAGTCGGCCTGGAAGCCGTGTTCGACCTCCACGATCCCGCACATGCCCACGTCGTGTCCCATGCCGGCCACCCACAGAGCCTCCAACTGGCCCTCACTCAACCCCAACTCGTGACCGATGGTCATGGCCCAGTCGGTGACGCGTCGGTGGTGGCCCTCGCTGTAGGGGTAGCGGGCATCCAGCGCCCGAGCCAGGGCGTGAATGGTGTCCACAAACTGCCGGTTAAAAGCCTCAAACAGCCGCACGTTGCCCAACACCAACTGAATCTGCTCGGCAAAGATGGCCAGCAGGTTCAGGCTGTGCTCAGCCGGTGGCCGGCCTCCCTCCAGATTCATCAAACCCAACACGCCCAGCACGCGCTCTTCATCTGCCAGGGGAACGGCCAGAATCACCTGAATCCCGAGTTCGGCTGCCCGTGCAAAGTCGGCGACGTAGAGGGCCCGCTCTGCCTCGTCCAGCCACTCCAGAAAGCCGGCACCGGGGGTGAGATCCACGCCATCGAGCAGTCCGTCGGGCAGGTCCACAGCCGTGTGCAGCCGGATCGCCCCGGAAGTGTCGGCGAGCGCGATGAAGCCGGCCTGGGTTCCGCTCGCCTTCACCGCCAGTTCGAGCAGCAGATGCAGAAACTCGTCCAGCTCGAAGGCGGAGCGCAGCATCTGTCGGCTGACATCGGCGCGGGTCTCATACTCCGCGAGTTGCTCCTGTAGCCGGCTCTGCTCACGGGCCAGAGCAACAGCGTGGGCCAGCGGGCTAGCGATCGACTCCATTGCCTTGCGTAGCCGGCGGCCGGGCTGCTCAGACACAGGCCCGACCTGCACAACCCCGATTTGCTCTCCCCGGCGGTGTAGCGGCACAGAATAGAGCGCGCCGACAGGGGTCGCAACAATGGATGAAGTCGTATACCTCTCGTCACGTGGCAAATCAAGGGGCACTCCTGAGCTGACGGACACGACGCTGTCGGAGTAAAAGGCTTCGTCCACATCGAAAGTCTCGGCGTCCAACGTCTCACGTCTCCAGCGACCCAGAGAACCGCCCAGGAATGGGACGCGGGAGCCCGTTTCAGCACCGGCCGAGGTGGCTCGCGCCGGCTTGGGGAAGCGGAGGCGCACCAGGTGGGGCCGGCTTTCGGGGCTGTCCGCCAGGTAGAGGGCAACCACAGGCAGCTTGGTGGCCCTGGCCGTCAGTTCCAGCAGCGCATCCAGCCGTGCCTGGTAGTCGGTGTGTTCTGCCAATGCCCCGAAGAAGTCAGACCAGTCGGGGGCCGGCGGTCGTCCGAAGGCAAAGCCCGGTCGAGCCTCGTTGGACATTGTCATCGCTGTTTCCTCCGCTGGAACTGTTCCGCCTCGTATTCTTCAATGATCTGTCGCTCAATCTCCGGCGACCGATAAATCTGGTAGACAGCAACTGAACTATCCTCGTAGTAAATGCTCATATCGTCGTGGTACTGTTGATAGCGCGCGACCCAGTCCTGGAGAGCCACCTGTAGTTTGGCTCTTTCCAATGTATCTGCGGCCAGATCGTTGGGACCGACGAACACCTGCTTTTCAACCATGATAAACACGTAGCGAGTTGGGATCGCCAGATCCGGATCTCGCGGATCGAAACGATACGCGACCGGATCGTACTTCGCCAGGAAATCCTTCCACGACAGGAAATAGCCGCGCCCCAGCACCTGTGGCAATGCCTCCGGGTATCCAACCACAGTCCAGGTATAGGCCAGATGATCGGTTTTGATCTGGTAGAGAGCCCGCGCCAGGGACTCCGGCTCCTGGGGCGGACCAGGGTCCGCCTGCAGCGGCGGTGATATCACGGTCACGCCGGCAATGGCGAGGGCGACCAGGCCGGCCGTCAATCCGATAGACGGGTGCAGGCGCGGCATTCCCAGCCGGCCAATGAGCTGCCGAAGCGCCGTCAGCACAATGTCCAACTCCACCCCCAGCCCCACGGCGGCCACCAGAGACAGCGGAATTCCCACCTTGTCGGGAGCCAGAAGGGCCGGATACCCCATGAAGAGGGCCACCAGCAATCCCAGGAAGAGCCCGGTACTCCGTCGAAACAGCGCCCGGTGATGGGGTGGCGACAACAGCAGACCAGCTCCCAGTGCTGCCAACCCCCACACCAGCGATTGCCACGCCGGGTCCGGCCGCCCGGGCGCAAAGAAGGTGACGACGATGTCCAGCACGCCCTGGTGGCGGGGCCGGCCCATCAGACGTGCCACCAGCAAGAACAAATTGCCGAGTAAGGTGGCGAGGCCGCCGGCAGCCACAGCCCACCCGATCCAGCGGAACGCTCTGCGCCCGCTCACTGCTTGAACTGCCAACACCGCCACCAATCCGAGCAGCCCGAACAGGCCGGCCACCGGGTGCAGGACAGAGGCGGCCGCCAGGCATTCGCCGGCCAGCAGGAAGAGTGGCCATTGAAAGGAGTCCAGGGATTCGGAGATGAACATCAACGATGGTAGCAAGAACACGAGCCCGAATTCGAACGGATGCAACTCTTGTTGGCGAGATGCGCCGGCGGGCAGCACACCCGCGAAAATGAACATGCCATACGTGGCTGTCGCCACCACCGCCGCTCCCTGTCCGGCGCCGGCCCAGCGAACGGATACGTAGACCGCTAGCGTCAGCAGGAGCCCCACCAGCCCCCCTGCCGTTCGAACGAGCAGCGCTTCGTCCACCCGGGCGAACTGTGCGATGGTCTGGATCCAACTGTGGGCACCCAACGGATAGGCACCGTTGGGCCAGATGGTGTTGCTGGCCAGTAAGCGGGTCCAGGCCATGTGCAGGTAGGTGCCCGGGTCGCCGGGCGCAGCCCTGGTCGGCACACCAGCCAGCCGGAGGCCGGCGCTGATAAGCAACACCATGCCCAACACCATCCCCCAGGCAATGGTGTCTCTGTCTGGCTGCCAGGTAAGAACCCAGCGTTGAAACCGCTGCCCCGCCCGGTTGAGCCACGTGTGGTAAGGGAAGTTCCCCTCCAGCATGTCGATGATCGTTGCCTCCAACTGCGTGACGGCCTGATCCAGCTCGGCGATGGGCAGCCGGCCCCGACGCAGGCTGGCAATCCCGGCTCCCAGCACCAGGTAGCTGGCCACCAGGGAGAAGAAGTCGAACAGGTGCAACAGTACCAGCCCCTGTATGATGATTGCTGTTGCCAGAACCATGCGGGCCAGGTTGGCGAAAAACCGCGCGCCGCTCCCGGGTACTGCCGGGCGTGGGAAAAGCCAACGCGGGAGCCAGACGAACAGCACCACGAACCAGCCCACAAGCTTCGAGATAGCTATCAGCGCCTGGGTGTGATACTTCATCGTCGATCTCGCAGGTCACGGTCGCCTCCGAAGCGTCGGTGTGCTCACCGGCAGGGCATCCATGCGCGGAGGGGGGGCAGAGGCCGGCGGGGTCTCAGATGCTGATCCCGGGACACTCGCCGGCTGCCAGAGCGTTTCGTCTTGCAGGTCCTTTGGCCCTAGCTCCTCATGGTCTCCAACGGGCGCGAACAGGTTGCCGGGCTGTGCGCCCGGAGTCGTGCCTGGTTCAGATGCTGGAATGATCAAGCTCAGACGAACTTCCTTCTTCAGGCCGCGCAAGGTGTAGAGAGTATATCCTTCCCCATAATATGCATGGACAAATTGGGCACCCGACATGTCGTTGAAGAAGAGGCGTCGCCTGTCATTGATGCGTACCTGGAAGTACGTTGGGGTGGTTGTGTGCAAGATCACCTCAAAGGGCTTGAGTTCAACTGACACCTGGTTCTCCAGATGCGAGCGCAGAATATCAAGTGAGTCGGCGGTGCGGATATAGCGCAACCATGGATAGAACGTCTTGGCGAAGTCCAGCCAGTGTAGAAGGCGATAGTAGAACCCGTTTCTCTCGCCGGTGTTGTCTCCGCGCCAGGGCCAGTAATTCGGGTTGCGATGATACGGGGCATCGGGGTAGTTGGCCGGCGTATGGACAACGTCATCGGGGTGAATAAAGTGCGTCCAGATACCCATCATGCCGAGTTCGGAAATCATGACATACCGCATGTACGGATCCAAATGATACCCGTCAGTCAGTCGTGGGATGTCGAATAGTTTCGGGTTCCAGGGCTCTGGCTCGAATTCCCGATTGCCACCTTTCTCAAAGCGCCCCGTGTAGATACTCGCCAGGATTCTCAACGATGGAAAGCTCCTGGTCAAGGCTCGCGCGCCGGCCTCATCGAAAATGTTGTTCGGCGGCACGTAAGTGACCGGCTGGGGTCCCAGGTTATCCGCATCCCAGCGCCTGGAAGCCTCCTGCAACGCCAGCACCATGTTCTCCTCGCTGGGCCAGTTTTCCAGGGTGAGCGAGATATGGTTATAGCCATGGAGGCCCAGCTCGTGCTGCTGAGCAGCCAGATGAGAGACGTAGATGGAGTAGAAGACAGGCTGGTTGTCTTCCTGCACACTCGCATGCTCCCATTCGCGAAATCCAAATGGGGGCTCAACCCGATCGTTGTAGTTGAAAGGAATCAGAAAGGTGTATACTAACCCGTAACGGTGAGCGATCTCCATCATGTCTGGGAACCAGACCTTGTGGTAGAACTCGACCAGAGTCAGGTCATATTCAGTTGCCAGGGGCTCGAGTTTCTTGGTGGAGATCGAGGCCGGGAAATCGTCTATCTGGAAGGTGGCAAAGTTGGCAATGGGCAACACCCCCACCCCCTGGGCGCCCAGCACCGACTGGACGATGAAGCCGCGCGCTTCTTTCTCCGTCAGGAAAACCGTGTTCCAGTAAATCACCCGGCCCTGGCCGTGACGGTAGAGCCAGACGATGGGCCGGCCTGAACCGGAACTGGCCAGGACCTGAGCCTCTCGCTGCAGGCTTACATCGAATGCCGAGAGGTCGGGGATGGTCTTTTCGCTCAGAACGAGCCCCTTGACTCCAGGGAAAAGATCCGCTTGAAAGTTCAGCCCTCCCTCACCTTCGATCAACTCAGGGTACTCCGCGCCGGCCTTCATCCCGAAGAGAGACGCCAGGTAGGGATTCCAGCCACGATAAACAACAGCCAGTCCGCCACCGCCGGCCACATAGTCGGCAATTTGCTGAGACTGGGCTTCGTCGATGCCGTCCAACATCTCGGTGACGAAGAGCAGTGAGCTGTATTGCTCCAGATCTGGCCACCCTTCAAAGTTGGCGAGGTCGAGACTCTCGTAATTTAACCGGGCATAGTCCAGGGCGCGGAGCGCGTTAGCGTAGGCCTGCTCCCCATAGCTGTCTGCCGTGTTGTGCACTACCAGGATGCGCTGCTGGCGGGCGCTGGCGTAAGCCGGAGCCTGGGGCAAGGCCGGCTCCTGGGTCATGACCCGGTATGCAACCAGAAGTAGCGGCATAAAGAGCACCGCCTGCAAAAGGCGCAGGAGCCAGGTTCTGGCTGATACGGCTTGGTTGTGCGCCTGACGCCGGCTTCTGGCCTGCCAGATTTGCCGGGCAAGCCAGAAGCCGGCCTCAGTTGCAAGCATGAGGAACGAGCGTGCTACCCTTGCCGTGGCCTCCAGGCCGGCCAGAACCCGGCCGCGCAGGCTGGACCAACCATCCACCAGCCGCTGCGCCAGACTCTGAAGAGCCCGCCTGAATCCGCCCATCACGTCGCCTCCATCTGCGTTTCTTGAGACCTGCTGGGCTGGCCTTTACGCCAGGGGATGGGTTTGGGGCGTGCCGGCCACGCTGCGCGCCCGACTCATGGCCAGTGTGGCGTCAATCAGCTCGTAAAGACTCTCGGCGTAACGGATGTCGCCCAGCTTCTCGGCGAAAGCCAGGTGCACCGGGTCGTTGATCCCCAACGCCTCTTCCAGGTTGGGCGTCACAACTGTCTCCACCTGATGGCCATCCCGGGCTAAGATCTCTACCACGTCCGTGAGATAGTACTCGCCTTGCTGATTGTCGTCTCTCAGTTGGTCCAGCGCTGGCAGCAGCGCCTGGCAATCAAAGCAGTAGGCCCCGACATTTACCTCCCGGATCGCCAGTTCCTCCGGCGAGGCGTCTTTCGCCTCCACAACTCGGAGTACACGCCCTTGCCGGTCCCGCACAATGCGTCCGAAGTCCGGCGGATTGTCCAGGACGATGGTCAAGATGACGCCGGCAGCATCCAGCCTGTCGCGCCGTTGGATCAGGCTGCGAATGGTGTCCTCGCTGAGGAGGGGCATGTCGCCGTACAGCACGACCACGTTACCGTCGAAGCCTTCCAGGTACTCTCGTGCCTGGGCTACGGCGTGGCCGGTTCCGCGCTGTTCTTCTTGAATGGCAAACTGGATGTCCCAGCCCTCCAGAGCCTCCATCACCAGGTCCCGTCGATAGCCGACGACGATGATGACGTCTCCAATGCCGGCAGCCCGCGCCCGTTCGATGCTGTGTTGCACCATGGGCCGGCCTTCGACGGTGTGGAGCACCTTGGGCAGCTCGGATTTCATGCGAGTCCCTTTGCCCGCAGCCAGAATGACAGCTTTCGTCTCACGCATGGCATTTCCTCCTAATCATGGTTTGAACTTTACGCGTTGCCTTCCTCTGTCTACGTCGGAAGGTAGCCTTCCGTGACGGCACTGCGCTGCGTGCCTCACTACGAACTGGGCAGGTGTGTTCTTCGATCAGCCGGACGTGCTTGGGACAACACGTCGCGATACACGCTTTCTACCCGATCCACAACGCGGTCCCAGTCGTACTTACCCGCTGCGATCGCCCAACATTGCCGGGCCACATCTTCTCGAATGTCCGGCCAGGAGAGGTATTCCAACAGCTCTGGCACCTTGTGGGCTAAATCTGCTACGAACGCTTCGGGGTGTGGGTCAAGCCGGATTAGATCAGCCACCGGGCCAAGCGCGGCCGCGATTTCGTCCAGGATTGGGATGAGTCCGCCGCGATACGGGCCGGCCGGCGGCACCCCGCACGCCAGAGCCTCCAGAGATACCAGCGGGAAGGCCTCTTTGACCAGAGACGGGATCACCAACAGGTCGGCGTCTGGCAAGATGCCGGCAATCTCCGTATGCGGCAGATAGCCAGTGAAAGTCACATGGCTGACCAGGTCGGCTGCGCGGGCCGCCGCCTGGTATGTGACCCGGTCCACATGTTCCCAAAACAGGGTCACAGGCGTAATCCACGCTTCTTCCTGGGCGGTGGTTGGCGCTTCCGCCAGGGCCTGAGTGGCCGCATGCAGGTCCCCGCGATCCAGCGCAAGCAACATCCTCTCCAGGGAGCCTCTGGCTACCCCGTCACCGATGAGCAGCAAATGCGCGTCAGGAAACGCGGCCACAATGGCCGGCAATGCTGCGATCAGGCAGTGCACGCCCTTCTCCAGCGAGAGCTTGCCGACGAAGGCCACGGTTCGTGTCCCCCGCCGGCCTCCCCTGGTCAATCCCCCTCCGGGGGGACCTGCCGACGCAGGCGTACTGCCGTTGCCGGAGAAGGATGGAGTGCGATAGACAGACGGCTGCCTACCCGTATGCTGATACGACATGGCTGGTGACCTCCAGCGGTCTCACGTACACCGGTCGAAACACTCTTGTGTCCACGCCGACCGAAATGCTGGTCAGCCGGCCTCCAAGGTCGGGACAGATCTGGAGGACACGGTCCCGCACTTCCGGGTTTAGCGCAATCACTCGATCTGCGCCGCGCAGGCCGGCCACAGCGTGCTGCCGATAACGCTCATCCTGGTTCACCACGAACTCAATCGTGCTGCCATGGACAGTTACCACGTAGGGCAGGCCCAACTGGCGCTTCACCTGCAGTGCGATGTAAGGCATGAGCACGACGTGGTTGGCGTGGAGTACCTGCAGGCGGTGCCGGCGGGCAATGTAGGCGACCCGATCCACGTGATACGCCACGTACTCGCGAATCTCCTCGTCGGTCAGGTCCGTGAACAGCCGGCCATTGGGCGTCTCCGCACGCGGATAGGCCACAGGCATAACCTTGCTGTGTAGCGCGTGAGCACTGCACGCCGGCTCGCGACGACGCCGAAACACCCGTTGCGTGTGCTGCCCTTCGTGGATGAAGGCTTCGTCGATAAAGATATGGCGATCCAACTCGAAATCCCGGCACACAAGGCATACCTGGTGGCCGCGCCGCAGCAATCGCTGAGTCACGTGCACTGTGTACACCCCGCTACCGGAGCTAAGCAGGCTGTATTGGTGAAGTATTCCAATCCTCATAGCACTCTCCCGTTAACACTTTGCGCGTACGCAGGTTCGACATTGGTCCGTCCGAGCATGCCAAGGTACAGAGCTCGATAGGCCTGACATAGATGCTCGATCGAGTAGAACTGGCGCACCCGATGCTGGCCGGCCCACGATGCCCGGCGCCACCGGTCCACATCATGGCATAGCGCCAAAATGGCATGGGCCGTGGCCTGGGGATCACGGACCGGCGTCAGGAGCCCGGCCGGCCCCAGGTCTCGGTCCTGCGGCGTGGCTCCCAGGATCAGCTCCGGGCACCCGCCTACGGCCGTGGCGACGACCGGCACGCCGGCAGCCATCGCCTCCAACAGGGCCAGCGGCTGTCCTTCGCTGACACTCGTCAACGCGACAACATCCAGCCGGCGGTACCAGGGCACAGGATCGGTTTCGCCCGTGAAGGTCACGCGGTCTTCCAGGCCCAGCCCGGCGGCCAGGCTCTGGCAATAGGCCGCGTAGGGCGGATCGTGATCCAGTGGCCCGATGACGTAGAAGTGGGCGGTGGGCAGCTCGCCGGCCACCAACTGGCATGCCTTGAGGAATGTGGCAACGTCTTTGATTGACACGACTCGACCGACGAAGCCGATGCGGTAGATGCCGTCGGTGGCCGGCGAGCGAGCGCCGTTGGGCGCCAGTGCCGGCCAATCCACGCCGTTGTGGATGACCTGGCACCGCGAAGGGGGTGCGCCAAGAGCGAATTGCAGTCGGGCATTGGCCCGACACACGGTGGTGATGACGTCCGCCTGAGCGTAGGCCTGGCGTGCCGCCTCCTGGAGAGCCACCGTCCAGTGATTTCGCACCACATGCAGGCTGATGCAATCGTTCCCATCTGGCACGACCCGGAAGCCACACTCCAGTTCGCCGGCACCGGCCTGCACTTCACGCCAGTAGATGCCGTGCTCCGTCAGGATGAGGGGGCGACCTGTGGCCAGTTTCACCTGACAGCCCAGCAGGCCGGCGAACCCAGTGGACAGAGCGTGGTACACTCGTGCTTTGGGCAGCGAGGCGGGAGTGAGGTGAGGATCCCACCTTCTTCCCACCAACTGCTGGCTTCTCCGCACCCTGACCTCCCCAACGTCCAGAGGCCACTCGATGAACTCGGTCAGGTTGGCCGGCGGTGCATACCGGCTTGGAGGCTTCCGGCCATTACCAGCGCTCAGATGAACGAGGGCGAAATCCAGGTCGGGCAGGCCGGCGAGCAGAGCCTGCACCCAGGCTGACACGCCACCGGTGATATATGGATAGGTGCCTTCCAGAATCAGGCAGACGTCATGCATGAGTTCCTCCTACTCGATACTTAACCAGGCTGAGCCGTGTCCCTTGCGCCGGCGACGTGTCGTAGTTAACCTCATCCATCAGTTGGTGGATCAGGTACACGCCATAACCTCCCTCCGCTGGCACATCCAGGTTCGGTGACTGGTAGCTCGACAGGTCGAACTTCCGACCGAAGTCCCGGATCGTCAGACGTAGTTTCTCATCGTCGATAGCCAGGGACAGGCGGATCTCTTGCGTTTCATCTCCGGCATAGGCATGCTCGATGACGTTGGTGAGCGCCTCGCTGAGGGCAAGTTCCACGGCGAAAACTACGTCGTTGTCGAACCCGGCTGCACGAACGTGGTCAGATGCCCAGCGGCGCGCCTCGGCGACTGCAGCCAGCCGGCTGTGAATAACTAAAGTTTCGTGAGTCGTTTCGGCCATGGCTGCATCAGTGGAAGCTGGCCACAGCTTCGACGCGGTCCGGGAAGAGATCGAACACGCGGTCGAGCCGCGTCAGTTCGAAAATGCGTTGCACTTCGGGTTGCAGGCCGCATAACCGGACGTCGCCATGGCCAATGCGAACGCGTTTGAAGAGCTGGACCAACGTGGCCAGGCCGGAACTGTCCATAAACGTCACCCCCGACAGGTCGATGACGAAATTTTGCTCGCCATCACCGAGCAGGCCATCGAACTGTTCTCTGAGCTGGGGGGCTGTTGCTGCCTCTACCTGGCCGGCGACAGCCACTACAGCCACCGTTCCGTTTCGTTCGACCTGAATCTCCATGGAAAAACCTCCTTTTATGTACGTTCCAGAATCTCTCGAACCCGTGCTGCCACCTTTGATGGGCTGAAGGGTTTGGTCATGAACTCATTGATACCCACTCTCTCGGCCTTCTCGCGGTCGGACTCCTGGCCCCGGGCTGTCAGCATGATGATGTACGGCTGCCGCTTGAGAGTCGGGTCGTCGCGCACCTCTTGTGCAACCTGGTAGCCGTCTTTCTTGGGCATCATGGCATCCACGAAAACCAGAGATGGCTCCGACGCTCGAATCTGGGCCAGGGCTTCCTCCCCGTTCACAGCCGTAGCGATGTCATAACCCTCCTTTTTCAACACGAAAGTCAGCGTGCGCAGGATGAATGGTTCGTCATCAACGACTAAAATCTTGCTGTTGGACATGTATTTCTCCTCACCAGTACTGCAGCTATTTCCACGATAGCTGACCATCCCTCGGCCTTCAGTCTAGCGGCCCTCTCTAACCTCCTGTATCCATCTTGCTGCGCAGGTCCACGATCTCGTCGATCATCTCTGCCAGCCGCCGCGCTTCGTGGTGGATCATCTCCAGAAACTCGCGTCGAGTTTCGGGCTCCTCGTCATAACTCAGCAAAATCTCAGAGGAGGAGAGGATAGTTGCCAGCGGCGTGCGCAGGTCGTGGGAAATCTGTGAGATGAAGTCCAGGATCTCTCGCTCCAGGCGTTTGCGCTGCCGGATGTCGCGGGCGATGACCAGGGCGCCGGCTGGCCGGCCATCCCGTCGCAGTGCCGTGATGCTGATCTCAATGGGCACGCGGTGGCCCAGTTTGTGGAAGAACGCCACCTCGTACGTCTGGCCCGGATGTTGCTCCACGCCGTCGCGCAGCCGGCGCAGCATCTCGGCGTGGTACTCGGGACACAGCAGATCGGTGAAGGGCCGGCCTAACACCTCCTGCCGGCGATAGCCCGAGATTTCCTCAGCAGCGTTGTTGAATGAGGTAAAACAGCCGGCCAGATCAATGTTGAAGATAGCATCGTTGGCCCGCTCGATCTGATAAGCCAGTTGACGTTCTTTCTCCCGCAGCGAGTCGAAGAGATGCGCGTTCTCCACAGCAACGGCCACCTGATCCGCGAGGGTAGCGAGCACAAACCGGTCGTCGTCAGTGAACGCGTTGACCTGATCACTCTGCACATCCAGCACCCCGAGCACGCGGCCACCCATTTTGAGCGGCAGCGCCAGCTCGGAGCGGGTGTCCGGCAGCAACTCGTGGGCCAGATAGCGGGGTTCCTGGCTGACGTCGTTGACCAGCAAGGGCTCGCCGTGACGGGCCACCCAGGCGATGATGCTTTGCCGATCCCCGGCAATGCGGAACGCCTGTGCCTTCAGCGCCGGCCCTGCCGGCGCTGTTCCGGCCTGAAACACCAGGTCCCCGCTGGCGGCGTCAAGCAAGAACAGGTGGACCACATCGTAGCCGAGCATCTCGTGAATCGACGCGACCACAACATCCAGCAGGTCATCGCGATCCAGGATAGAGGTAATCTGCCGGCTGACGGTGCTGATCAGCGCCAGTTGTTGCTTCACTGAGTCCACATGTTTGGGGGTCATGGCCGGCCTCCAGTTGCTAACTCCCCGCCTCGATCAGGCGGGCGACTGTCTCAAGCACTTTGTCCGGCGTGAACGGTTTGGCGACGAAGCCGTCTGCCTCCGGCAGGTCATCGGCGTCCGAGCCGCTCACCATCACCACTCGCGCTTTCTGGAGCGAGGGGTCTTGCCGGATCGACTCCAGCACCTGGCGGCCATCCATGCCCGGCATCACCGAATCCAGAAGGATCAGCCGGGGCTGTGTAGCCCGGGCCTGGGCCAGGGCCTCTGTCCCGCTGCCGGCGGTGGCGACAGTATAGCCGGCCTTCTCCAGAATGAAGCTCAGCGTGCGCACCATAAATGGTGAATCATCTACCACCAGAATCGTATTCTCCATCGTCATTCCTCCCAAGTCACTGCTCCCTGATCACCGTCACTCGACTTTCAGAATCAGCAGCGTAACATCGTCTTGCTGGGCGCTGTCTCGACTGTGCTCACGAACAGCCGCGTGAATTCGGTCCGCCAGCATGTCGGGAGGCAATGCACCGCCATCGATCAGAAGTTTTCGCAGCCGGCCATCACCGAACTGCTCACCCTCGGCGTTGCGTGCCTCGACGATACCGTCGGTGTACAGGAGCAGGAGGTCGCCTGGCTCCAGCGTGATAGTTTGCTCTTGAAACGACACATCTTCCAGAATGCCCACGATCATACCATCTCCGTCGAGTTCCACGATCTGTGCATCGCTTGAGCGCCGCAGCAACGGCGGATTGTGCCCCCCGTTGGCGAAGGTCAGACAACGGGTGGCGGGGTCGTAGCGTGCGCAGAACATGGTGATGAACAATTCGGCGTTGGTCAGATCGTGTAACAGAGCGGTGTTGGTGCGGGCCAGGACGCTGGCCGGCGATTTCCCCTCGCCGATCTCGCGTCGCAGGATGCTGCGGGCCATGACCATCATCAGGGCTGCGCCGATGTTGTGGCCGGAGACGTCGGCGATGATCAGGTTTAGCCGGCCTTCCTGGTCCACCAGGTAGTCGTAGTAGTCGCCCCCCACGTTGGTCGCCGGGAGGCACCGCCCAGCGACCTCGATGCCTGGCAGGTCCGGTGGCCGATTGGGCAACAGGTTGCGCTGGATGCGGGCCGCAATTTCCATCTCTTGCCGCACGCGCTCGGCTTCCCGCTGGGCCTGGAGCAGCCGGCTGTTGTGGATGGCGATAGCCAGTTGCGTGGCGATTGTTCGTAGCAGCTTTGCATCGCCGGCTGTGAACATCTCGCCACGAGGCTTGCCGGCCAGCGTGATCACGCCCAGCACTTCCTCATCCTCGGCAGCAGATAACACGAGCGGCACCGAGAGCACTGCATCGCGCGGCCCCTGCTCTTCCGGCTTGCGCGAGGGAAGCTGTTCGCCCTCCAGCAATAGAATCGGCTTCCCGGACTCGGCCACGCGCCCGCTGATGCCCACACCAACCGGCGTTTTCCACCCCACCAGCCCGTCCACGCGAGCGGCCACCACGGTGAGGTTCTGTGAGTCCTTATCTTTGAGCATCACGAAGCCCTTGGCAGCCGGCACAGCCTGCGCGGCTTTCTCCAGCGCAATGTTGCACAGGGCAGAAATGTCAAAGATGGAGCCCAACGCCTGGCTGAGGTCGTACAGCAAGGTAATCTCTTCGTACTTATCCAGCAGTTCGGTTGACAGGCTGTTCAGTTCGTGCTCTTTGTATGCCTGATCGGCCACAATGTGAGCCACCAGCCGCGCCGCAGACTCGACCAGGGGAGCCATGCCCTGTTCGGGATCGGCGGCGACAGCGACGACCTGTCCAATTCGCTCGCCGTGGATTTCGACAGGCACACGTGCCTCTGCCCGGGTTGTCCTGTGCAGGTGCTCCAGAGGCGGGGACGCAGTGTTGCTCCTCACTCCTGTTGGCCGCGCCTGTGCCAGCAACTTGCCGTTTGAACCCTCCACGTGCAGGGTCACTGGTACGAGCTCAACGAGGGCGTGCAGAAATTGTTCCAGTTGTCGCGAATCCAGCAATTGGTCGAGTTTCATGTGGTTTGCAGGTTGCATTTTCTCCTCATAGGCGAACTGTTTACGGGACGTCCTGGTCATTTGCCTGCCAGACGCGGGCCTGGTTCCGCCCTGATCGCTTGGCGACGTACAGGGCCTGGTCGGCATGTTCGAGCAGGGTCTCCAGGTCAGGGCAGGTCTCGTCTAACTGAGCGACCCCCAGGCTGATGGTGATGGATATCGGGCCGCGATCTGTGTTCATGAGTGAGCGCTCCACATGCCGGCGCAGTCTTTCGGCCACCGGCTCAGCAGCGGCGACGCCAGTTTCGGGCAGGAGAAATACGAACTCCTCGCCGCCGTACCGCCCCAACAGGTCCACGTCGCGCAGAACCTGCCGGCAACAGGCGGCTAGCTCGGCCAGCACCTGGTCGCCGATGTGATGGCCATAGGTGTCATTCACAAGCTTGAAGTGATCCAGATCCAGCATGAGGGCGGAAAGAGGCCGGCCAAAGCGCCGGGCGCGCTCGACCTCACGCCGGCCCAGCTCAAACAGGCCACGCCGGTTGTAGAAGCCGGTGAGGGAATCGGTGATAGCCAGCGCCTGAACTTCGGCATGGAGCTGGGCATTGCGAATGGCAATGGCGGCCTGGTCGGCCAGGAGCTCCAGCACGCGCAGTTCGTCTTCCTCAAAAGTGTGCGGTTTGTCAAAAGCGACATTCATCACTCCACACACCTGACCACCAATGCGCAGGGGCAGGCCGGCGATAGCACCGCCCCAGGGCCAGTCTTTGAACAGGGGGTGACGGTTGACATTGTCCACCACGATACGTTTCCCGGTGCGAGCTACGGTGTAAGTCAGCCCCTCGGGCCGGGGTTCAATGTACGGTGACTCTTCCTGCCCATTCGCCCACAGGGCAGCGCCGAAGGAAAGCCGTTCACCATCGTAGAGGAAGATGTGAGCATCAGTGGCCGCTGCCAGTCTCAGTGCGTAATCCAGGATAGCTTCCAGCACGGATTGCAATTCTAACTTCGAAGTGAGGCGCAGGCTGGCCTCGTGCAGCGCTTCAAGCTCCTGGCTATGTTTGCGTTCTGCCTCGAACAGGCGAGCGTTCTCAATGGCTATGGCCGCGTGATCCGCAAGTGCCTGGGATAGACGGATTTGGTCGCTTGTAAATTCTCGTTCCCTCACCTCATCGTCCAATTCGACCAGGCCGATGACCCTGTCACCGATGGCAAGCGGTAGCATAAGTAGGGTTAAAATGTTCTGTTCTCGCATCAGAGCAACCTCCGCAGGATCGGCCTCCGGGTCTGAAACCCGGATGACAACGGGGTGGCGTTTCTCAAGGACCGCCCGGGTAGCCGGATACTCTTTCAAGGAATAAGCAGTGCCCGGTTCGCTGCTATACTCACCCCAGTCTCTACGCCACTCGATCCACGTCACCACGGCGTCAGCCTCTCGGTCCCACTGCGAGAGAGTACAGCCAGAGACGCCGATGGCCTGCGCCATTTGCCGGGCAATGATGGGAAGCACCTCTTCGAGGTGGAGTGTGGACGAGACCACCCTGGCTGTTTCGAGCATGATGGACAACTCCATGACTCGCTGCTCGACCTCAGCAAAGAGCCGGGCGTTCTCCAACGTGATGGCTACCTGGTTGGCGAAGGCCGTGACCAACCGGGCGTGATCGGGTGTAAAGTGGCCTGGCTGCTTGCTGTCCACGGTCAGCATGCCGATGACCCGGTCTCCCACGATCAGCGGCACGCCCAGCCACGATCGAATGTGGCTATGAGGGTCTTCGCGGAAGGGGGCATGAGCAGCCGGCGCGTCGTTCAGGATGTAGGGCCGGCGCTCCTGGATGACCACGGTGTTGGGGTTGTCCCCGGGCACCGGAAAACGCAGCCCGACTACGGTCGCTGGATCCGCCCAGCCGCGCCCGCCAACAATTTCCACGTACCCCTCGCGTAGCAACTGCACCGAAGCGCTGTCGTACGGTACCACCAGCTCGAGTTGCTCCAGGATACGCTGGATGGCCTCGTCTTGCTCGAGTGCGGCGGCGACAACAGCGCCGGCCCGACGCAGCGTCTCTGCTTCTTCGGCCCGGCGCTGCGATTCCTGCAGCAGCCGGGCGTTGCTCATGGCAATGCCGGCCTGGTTCGCCACGGCCTCCAGGAGTTCAAAGTCATTCGGGCCGAAGGCGTTGGGCTCCTGACTCTCAACAACCAGGACTCCTACCACCTTGCCACTAGCATAGATTGGCACGTCCACCTCTGCGCCGCTGTTCAGGCCGGGAACGTAGTTGGGCTCCTTCGTCACATCCGGCGTGTAGTGGAGCTGGCCATCCAGGATGGCACGCTCACTCACGCCCTGGCCGGGCGGAATGCGCCAGTCGGCGGGAGCATCTGGCCAGCCAATGCCGGCACACAGCACGCGGTCGCCGGTGGATTCGTCCACCAGAAAGATGCCCTGGTAGGCATAGCCGAGTGTATCATGCAGCCTTTGCACCACGCGATGGCAAATCTCCTCTTCATCAAGGGTGGCCGCAAGATCCACACTGAGTTGAACCAGGGCTGCCTGCCGGCGTGCCCGGACCTGCGCCTCTTTGAGCAGGCGGGCTTTCTCGACCACGATAGCTGCCTGGTTGGCCAGGAGACTCAGCAGGTGCAGGTCGTCGGGGGTGAACCGCCGCTGTGGGTCAGAGTCCACAATGCCAAGAGCGCCGATCAGCCGCTCTCCGGATATGAGCGGTGCAGCCATGACGGCGTGCCAGGGACCGTCGGCGTATTGGGGCGAGCGATGCTCCCACGTGATGTAGTCGTCGATGAGCACGGGTTTGCCGGTCTGCATCACCTGTCCCATCGCGCCCTCACCCAACGCCATGCGCGTGCCGGCGTAGTCTTTGCCCATGTTATGGCTCACAATAATCACTAATTCCTGGGCCTCCTCGTCGTACAGCCCCAGGTCGCCCCCGGTCGCATTCAGTAGCGCGACAGCCCGCTCCAGGAGCGTGCGAAGCAATTTCGGCAATTCGTGTTCTGTCAGGATGTCGGCGATGATGCCTCGCAGCGCGTCCAGTTCGTCAGCGCGCCGGCGTTCTGCCTCCAGCGCACGGGCTTTGGCGATAGCCAGAGCGACCTGCCGGGCTGCCTGCTCTCCCCTGGCGATCTCGTCCGGTGTGAACTGATGAGGCTGGTTGAAGGCAATGAGGGCCGCACCCAGCTTCTGGCCGTCGGCGATGAGGGGCAGGCCAAGCAACGAGCGAGCCGGGAACTGGGCGGCAATATGTGGGCTGAGGTAGGGTGTGTTGAACACGTCTTCGGCCACCAGGGGGTGGCCGGCGCGCAAAACAGATTCGGTCATCGTCACTTCGCCAGGCTGAGAGGACGTCGAGCGGTAAGCATCGCGCA
>CAYYSH010000001.1:36445-43251 GCA_964474265.1 uncultured Anaerolineales bacterium | reverse complement strand
TGCCTATCAAGGTTGTGCGATTGATGGTAACTGCAACGGCACGTGTTCCGTATGGATTCATCTCCGACTTGATCCAGGGCTTGCATTATGCTGCCGACAACGGAGCGCGTGTAATCTTTGTGGCCCCTATTCTGGCTTCGGATCAGTTTGAGAAGGTTGAAGCGCTCCGACAGGCAGTGGAGTATGCGACGGACAGAGGCTCGCTGATCATTGGCGTGGTCGGCGACGGCGGGCGGAACGAGTCGGTCTGGCCGGCCATGTTCCCCCAGGTACTTGGCGTTGGGGCAACCGATTACATGGATGAGTTGACGGAGTTCTCGAACTTCGGAGAAGCGCTCAACGACGGCATGGTGGCTCCTGGCCAGCTCATCCTGAGCACCTGCATGCCCTACCTGCCGGCCTGTGTCAGTACATATCCACAGGATGTGCACGGCCAGACAGCATGGGCGGCGGCACAGGTGGCCGGCGTGGCCTCACTGGTATGGTCCGTGAATCCACAGCTCACCCCAGCTCAGGTGCAACAAATCCTGCTGGATACAGCCGACGACCTGGGGCCTCCTGGGCCAGATCAGTTGTATGGCCACGGACGCTTGAATGCCGGGCACGCCGTCCGGCGGACACACCATTTGCTCCACCTGGACATTCCAGAATTGTTCTTCCTGGTTGATGACCGCGACACACAGGTCTGCCGTGTGATCCGAAATTCCACCACCGGACCGTTCAGTTGGTCCGCCAGCGATGACGCAGATTGGTTGCAGATCAATGGCCCGACAGGCACATTTACACCCTCAGAACTGGAAGTGTGCGTAGTTCGCTCAGCGCTGGAGGATTATGGCACATACACGGCAACTCTGACGATTTTGAGCACCATCGACACCCAAACGGAGCCCGTAAGTATTCCCGTGACGGTACGATACCTTCCCCACAAGTTTCGCGCCTTCGTGCCAATGGTTACGCGGTAAGCGCGACGCAATATCTTCCTCTGCGTAAACGGACGCCGGCCACCTGAGGGAGGTGGCCGGCGCACCTTTCCAGGCTCCTCAAAAGATCAAGACGCGACATTTCTTTGCCGTTCCTTCGCGGGAGTGGTATACTTACCTCGAAGATATACCCCCGGCCAACTGCGCTTGCAGAAATTGGCCGGTTGTCAGCAACTGGCCTGCAAGAGCATCGAGTTACCAGCCAGACCCTGTTGAGGTGAAAAAGGTTATGAAAATCGTTCTGGACGCAATGGGTGGCGATCACGCGCCGGCCGTAACTGTGGAAGGAGGTGTGCTTGCTGCCCGGTCACTGGGGGACACGGTCATTCTAGTCGGTCGTCAGGATGTTGTGAACCAGGAGTTGGCCAAACACGACACAACACAACTCGATCTGCCGGTTGTGCACGCCAGTGAAGTCATCGAGATGGAAGAACACCCTGCCACCGCAGTGCGCTCGAAAAAGGATTCTTCCATGGTCGTGGGCATGGAGCTAGTCCGGCGAGGAGAAGCCGATGCTTTCGTGTCCGTCGGTAACACCGGCGGTGTTTTGGCAGCCGCCCTGCTACATCTGGGGCGGATTAAAGGTGTGAAGCGGCCGGCCCTCTCCACCATCTTCCCCACCCGTACAGGGCACTGCTTCATGCTCGACATTGGGGCCAACGCTGACGTGAAACCTGAATACCTCTACCAGTTCGCCACAATGGGCGCAGCGTACGCCGAATTGGTCTTGGGATTCAAGAATCCACGCGTCGGGCTGGTATCTATTGGTGAGGAACCTGGCAAAGGCAATCAGTTGGTACAAGAGGCCTTCGATCTGCTGGCGCACAGCACCCTCAACTTCATCGGAAACGTGGAAGGGAAAGACATTCCGCGAGGGCTCGCCGACGTCGTTGTCACCGATGGCTTTACTGGCAACGTAATCATCAAGCTGGGTGAAGGGGTCGCCGGCCTCTTGATGGAAGTGCTTGAGGAAGAAATCCGCCAGCGTCCATTGGCAATGGCCGGCGCATTGCTCGCCAAGGGGGCGTTCAGCGCGGTGAAAGGCCGGTTGGACTACCGCAAATACGGCGGAGGCGCTCTGTTAGGCGTGGATGGCGTGGTCATTGTTGGTCATGGGCGCTCGGATGCCACAGCCGTTGCAAAAGCGATCGAGGTGGCCCACCAGGCCGTGGAACGTAACATCGTCGAAGCTATCCGTCAGGGTATCAGCGAGGCTGAGTTACACATGGCAAGGAGTGATTCTTGAAAGTTAGAACCAATCAGGCACTAATCGCCAGCCGGCAACGCCTGGGACGTTGGACGGCCTTTAGCGGGCTGTTTGTCCTGGTCGGAGGTTTTATCGTCTCGTTTCGGGCAACGACCCCTGCGCTTATTGGGGTCACCTATGTCGCCCTGATCGTGGGCATGATTTTGTCCAGCATTGGCGTCTACTTGACTGACAAATGGGTGCAAGAGCCCCGGGCGGATCAGGCGCTCCAGAACGCGATGAAAGGCTTTGATGATAAGTATTGTCTGTATAACTACATGTTGCCGGCTGAGCACGTGCTGGTCTCACCATATGGTGTGACAGTCTTGACTGTTCGACGCCATGGCGACACAGTGCGTTATATCAACGGCAGATGGAAGCACGAGCAGGGCCTGCTCAAACGGCTACAGAGCTTGAGTCGTGAACGACTGGGAGATCCCGTTCAGCAACTGGAGCGGGAAACAGCAGCCATGGAATCGCTACTGGAGCAAGAACTCCCAGGGGCGGATATCCCGATCAACGGCGCGATTGTCTTCACAAATCCGAATGTGGAGTTGCACGTTGACGGCGCGCCGGCTGATGTCCTGCATGTCAAGAAGCTAAAGAGCTACATCCGGAGAGCTAATAAGCGGGCAGAGCGAATCAGCGACGAGCTGCTCACGGAGCTAATCGACGTGCTCGACCGCGGGTAGCCGGCCCCCTCTCCAACCCAAGCTTCCACTTTCCCTTTATTGCACACTAAAAGGCACAGGAGTAATTAACAACACCAGGAGAGCTATGGCCATGATGCCCGCAATGCGTCGCGGGCCAGTAAGCGGCGTCACATCATCCAGGGCCGGCGGGTGTCGCAGCCCAAACACACTGAGTAACAGCGCCCAAATCAGCCAGCCGGACCAGCCAGGCACAGGCCCAACACCGGGCAGCATGTTGAGGAAGAATGGTCCGATCCCCATCGCGATGAGCCCGACGAAAGTCGTCTGGGCCAGCAAGCGATGTGCTCGTCCCCACACGGCATAAGCGATGTGCCCCCCATCCAACTGGCCAGCCGGCAGCAAGTTCATAGCCGTAACAAACAACCCAACCCAGCCGGCAAATGCGATAGGATTGAGAGCCACATCCACTGTGTCCGGCAATGGACCGAGGACGAGGCGCGAAATCGCCTTGTAGAGCAATGGTTCCCCAAGCAGAAGCGTCACATCCCCGCCTATCATGCGAGCCGGCACCACCACTGACTGACGCAGGCCGATAATGAGCACCGGGATGGCGACCAAGAGGCCGGCAATGGGGCCGGCCAACCCCACATCGAACAGGGCTTTGCGACTGGTCATCGGTGACTTCATACGGATCACAGCCCCCATCGTGCCGATGCCAAACGGGAACGGGAAGAAGGGGATGAAATACGGCAGCGTCACCTCCATCTTGTAATGGCGCGCGACGAAATAGTGGCCCAGCTCATGGGTGCCCAGGATGCTGAGAATCGCAATCGAAAAAGGTGCGCCGGCAAGTAGCGCGTCCAGCCCAGTCCAGGGACGCCGGCCCTCCATCAATGCCCCAGAGACCAGAGTTGTGACAATGGTAGCAACAAGGAGCAGAATGTTCAGCCACGGGCGCGACGCCGATTCTATAACCGGCGCTGGCGTCGTCACAACAATATCCTGCCCGTGATCCCGCCGAAGCAGCGCGTGATAGCCCAGCGGATGGAGACGCTGCTGCAGGCGATCAAAGGCACGGCCAGAGTCCTCCCGCAGCCGGCCGGCAAATACAATAGTCTCGCCATGTTCCTTTATGGTGTACGTGTGGACGTCCAAAACATCTAAGACATATCTCAAAAGGGACTCTGCCACATTCGCACTTTCAACGGTGTTCATGATCGATTCACTCCAATAACCGGGCATCAACGCAAATACAGAACAGATTTTACCATATCAGGGTCGAATCAGCAATCCGAGTTGCGCCATCTTACCCCCCTGATTGATCTATTGACGGCGTCCAAACCTTAAAGATTTCATATCGGGTGTTGGTCGGGAGACAGGTCAACCTCAACTGCAGGCTCCAGGAGACGTTCCTCGTAGATGCGTCGGATGGTTGCTTCGATGTCAGGCTCCCGCACCTCGAGATCGCGAATCCGGTACCGGGCCGATAGCCGGCCAATCAGCTCTGAAGCGGTGACAACATCTCGATCGAACCGGTAGGTCACGCGCAGGCCGTCTCGCTCAGCCACCTCCGCGCCATTTACACCCACCTTGTCGTACCATTCGGCAAAGTCTACCACCAGTTCCCGCTTCCCGCCGAAGCGGTGGCGTAGAGTGTCGAGTTGGCCGTCGAAGAGCAGCCGGCCATGATCGATGATCATCACCCGCTCACACAACTTCTCCACATCCGACAGGTCGTGGGTAGTGAGCAGCACCGTCGTTCCCCGCTCGCGGTTGATGTGCTGGATGAACTGGCGGATGCGCTCCTTGGCGACCACGTCCAGCCCGATGGTCGGCTCATCCAGAAAGAGGATGGCCGGGTCGTGAAGCAGCGCTGCGCAAATGTCGGCCCGCATGCGCTGACCCAGCGAGAGGGAGCGCACAGGCGTGCGCAGGAAGGGATCGAGTTCCAACAGTTCGCGATACTCGGCCAGGTTCTGGCGAAAGCGCTCAGGCGGAATGCGATAGATGTGCTGCAACAGGTCAAGGGACTCGATCACGGGCAAATCCCACCACAGGGTGGTCCGCTGGCCGAACACGGCCCCGATGTTGGCCACATGCGCCTGACGCTCGCGCCAGGGAACGCGGCCATCCACCCTCAACTCGCCCCCTGAGGGGACGAGAAGCCCCGTCAGCATCTTGATGGTGGTGGATTTGCCGGCACCGTTCGGCCCCAGGTAGCCCACCAGTTCCCCCGGCCGAATATCGAAGCTGATGCCGTCCACCGCCCGCACCAGGGTATACTCCCGCGTCGCGAGATTCCGCAGAGCACCCCAGAACCCACGGTGATGCTTGAACACCTTGAAGTGTTTTTGCAGGTTGGTGACAGTGATTATGGGTGACATGTTGGTGAATCGTAAGGCGTAGTGCGTATCTGCCTACGCAGTACGCACCGCTTCTCATGACCCTGTACTCTGATAATGCCGAATCCCAAATCGCCAGAACAACAGCGCCACTCCCAGTACCCCCAGCCCGGCCACAGGGGCCAGGAACCGGGCAAAGGCCGGCATGTGGAACGGGTCCGGCCGGTCCAGAAAATACAGTGCCGGGTAGTAGTTGAGGAAGATGGCCGGCACGACGAACGTGAAGAAGCGGCGCATCCAGTCCGGATAGATGTGCATCGGGTACGAGATCATTTCATTTCCGCCGTAGGTGAAGATGTTCACCACCTCGATGGACTCCACCGTCCAGAAAGTGATGGTAGAGCCGATGATGAACAGGCCGCCGAAGAAACAGACCTGGCTGGCCACCACCACCGGAAGATAAAGCATCTTGGCAGCCGTCCAGTGAATATCCAGCAACCTGAGCGCAATGCCCAAGATGATTGTGCCCTGGAATATCCGCCCCGCGCGGCGCAGGAGCAGCCGGGAAGCCAGAACCTGAATAGTGATGTTGATCGGGCGCAGGAGAAGTCGGTCGAAAGTGCCTCGTCGAACCTGCTGTCCAAAAGCTGGGGGGTCGAATCCGCTGAACAAGAGATCCATCAGCCCGAAGGCAGTCGCCACCGTGCCGTACAGGAAGGCGACCTCGCCCAGCGTCCAGCCGGCGATGTTGTTGAACCGCTGCAAAATCAGCGCCAGCGTACCGAACTCGACGGCTGTGATCAGCGCGGTGGCGAACAGATCGAACAAGAAGGCCAGACGATACTGAAGCTGTGCGCGAATCTCCACCGAGATCAGACGCAGGTAGATGTTCAACGCCCGGCGCATCTTACCCACCCAGGATGACGAGCCGGCGCACGCCGGCCTGCAGCACCAGTTGGCCGGCTGCGATGAGCAAAACGGCCCATAGCGCCTGCCCCAGCAGGGCGCGAACCAGCTCCGGCATGCTCAAGAGCCCCAGATACACCTCGACAACCGTGTTCACCGTGTGCGGAAAAGGTGTTAGATAGCACAACCTGACAAACCAGTCCGGGAAATAGCGCAGCGGCATGAGAAACCCCGACAGGAACCACGACAGGATGAAGAAAAAACGGCCCACGCCCAGGGCGTTCGGGGTCCAGAAGGCTGCCAGATTCACCAGGAACCGCCACGAAAAGCTCACCAGCCAGCTCAACACAACCGTCACGCTGAGCGCCAGCCATTGCCCCGGACTCTCCGGTATCGTGATGCCGAAAACCAGCGCGTAGGCAGCCATGATGGTGAAACCCCGCATCACCAGAGCGGCGGCTGCGCGACCCAGGTCCTGGGCCAGCCAGAAGGTGAAGTAGTTGAGCGGCTTGAGGAGGTCGGAGCCGATGTCCCCGGTGTAGACCGAGTTCATCACCTCGTACCAGCTAAAGATGCTCAGAAAGCCGATCACCGCCTGGCTCAAGCCGGTGTAGGTGATGGCGCCGGCCAGCGAGATGCCGGCCACCTCCCGGCGCGCGCCGTACAACGCCACTAACAC
>CAYYSH010000001.1:27558-36435 GCA_964474265.1 uncultured Anaerolineales bacterium | reverse complement strand
CACCAACACCGCCGCCCGCAGCATGCCAAAGAAGAAGTTGGTGGCCAGGCCGGCCAGCGCGGCTGCTCGATAGGTGAATTGACGCTGGAATGAGAGCCTACTGAGTTCCCAGAAAAGACGCATGACTCACGTGATCAGCAAAGTGGCTGATCACTCAAATCGGTACAGTTCCCCGTACTTCTGCCGGAGGTACCGCAGATAGGGCTCGATGCTCAGAGGACCGCCGGTGACCCGCTCGATGAGTTCAGGTGCGGTGAACTTGCGACCATGCTGATAGATATTTTCCTTCAGCCATTGATGCAACGTGCTGAACTGCCCGTTTTCAATCTCTGAAGTGATTTCGGGGTGCGCTTTCAGCGCGGCATCGAAGAACTGGGCACCCAGGATATTGCCAAGAGTGTAACCCTGAAAGCTGCCACCGATGCTGCTGCTGAACCAGTGTACATCTTGCAGCACACCGTCGCGATCATCTGGCGGGACAACGCCCAGGTCGGCCCTGTATCGCTCACGCCACGCTTCCGGAAGATCGCGCACAGCCAGCCTGCCCTCCAGCATTTCCAGCTCGAAGTCAAAGCGGATCATCACGTGCAGGTTATAGGTCACCTCATCGGCGTCGGTGCGGATCAGGGACCGCTGGACCTTGTTGATAGCGCGGTAGAAGGTGTCCAACGAGACACCTCCCAGTTGATCCGGGAATGCCGCCTGGAGTTTGGGGTAGTAGAATTCCCAGAAGCCGCGACTCCGGCCCACAATGTTCTCCCACAGGCGGGATTGGCTCTCGTGCACGCCGGCAGATGTTCCACCGGCCAGCGGCGTGCCTTCGAAGTCAGGGCGAATGCCCTGTTCGTACAAAGCATGGCCGGCCTCATGCATCGTGCTGAACAAGGCTTCGCTCAAGTCGTTCTCCTTGACCCGTGTGGTGATGCGCACGTCGCCCAGAGAGAACTTGATCATAAACGGGTGGTGTGTTTTGTCCTGCCGGCCACGCTCAAAGTCGTAGCCAAATTGCTTGATGATCTCGAGCCCAAATGCCAACTGCTCCGCTTCAGGAAAAGTCTGGCGCAGACAAGAGTCGTCTGCCGGAGGCTGCACGGTGATAGCCTCTGCCATGGGCACCAACTGATCGCGCAACTCGGCGAAGAGCGTCCGCAGGAAGGAGGCCTTCATGCCTTCGTCTGCGAAGTCGATTAAAGGGTCAGCGATGTGCTCGTAGCCGGGGAAGAAATCCGCGAGTTGCCGGCTCAAGTCGAGCGTTTTCTCCAGATACGGTTCCACCATGGCGAAGTCATTCGCCGGCCTGGCCCTGATCCAGGCTTCGTACGCAGCGGCGGCATGGCTGTTGAACTCGGCCATGAATTCTGGCGGCACCTTCACGGCCCTCTCGTAGTCCCGCCGTGTGACTCGAATGAGACTCGCCTCGTCCGAGTCATACGGCAGACTTTCCTCGTACGACCGCAGGTCATCCAGCAGCTTCCCGATGGCAGGGTCAGTGAACTTCTCATGAGCCAGCCGGCCCAGTGTGGCGAGCTGGCGCCCACGAGCTGCCGCGCCCCCCGGCGGCATGTAGGTTGCCTGGTCCCAGCGCAACAGCGCGGCCGCTGATCTGATGTCGTTAATCTCTATGAGCCGGGTCTTGAGTTCTTGTAGCTTGGCTTCCACGTAATTCCTCCAAAGAAACGTGTATCTGCAGGGGGGAAACTAAATCCCAACCGAGGTACTGTGCGTGCTATTCTACGATTCCTGAGAAGTTCTGTCAATCGGCGGCCTTACATTAGTCCCTGGAGACCGTGACATCCCATCGAACCACAGCCTACCGCTTCAGTTGCCCTTCACCTCCTCCCACAATCGATCCATCTCCTCTAACGTCATTTGCTCAAGTGACTGGCCTCGAGCCTGTGCCAAGCGCCGCATCGCTTCGAATCGCTCCACAAAGCGGCGGTTAGCCGACCGCAGGGCGCTTTCGGCGTCAACGTGTAGCCAGCGCGCCAGATTGACCAGGCTAAACAGCACATCGCCGAATTCTGGCTCTCGTTCGGACTCGCCGGCCCCTCGCAACTCGTCCAGTTCCTCATGCACCTTGTCCCACACGCCCTCAGCCGCCGGCCAGTCGAAGCCCAGGCGTGCCGCCCGGCTTTGGATCTCCTGAGCGCGTGAGAGGGCCGGCATGGCCACCGGAATTCCATCGAACGGCCCTCGCTTCTGCGCTTTCTCACCCCGCTCTGCAGCTTTGAGCTGCTCCCAGTTGCGCAGCACCTGTTGACTGTCGCTGACCTCGACGTCGCCGAAAACGTGGGGATGCCGGCGCACCAGCTTCTCGACGCTTCCCGCCACTACCTCCGGCAGCCTGAACTCACCCCCCTCAGCCGCCATCTGCGTATGGAACAGTACCTGCATCAGCAGATCGCCCAACTCCTCGCGCAACCTGTCCATGTCGCCGGCATCGATGGCATCCAGTACCTCATACGCCTCCTCCAGGAGATTGTGACGGATACTCTCGTGAGTCTGCTCACGATCCCAGGGACAACCATCCGGCGAGCGGAGATGAGTCATGATGTTGTGAAATGCCGCTACTGACCCGGGAGCCGGCGCCGGCGGCACGTAGAGAGTCGTCCAATCGTCAAACGATGACCGATGATCCAGCTCGTAGAGCTGACATCGCTCAACCTGGACATTCCGCGTGCCGGCCCCGGACACCAGCGTCACATCATGTTCCGGCGCATACGCGTTCAACAGCGTCAGCTTCACGTCCGAGGCCAGGTGCCGGCTGTACAGTTGTGGTACGATGAGCGGCAGGTCCACGTTGACAATCGGGTGATACTGCGCGGCCAGGATTTCAGCATCGACGAGCTGCAAGCCGGCATCGAAGGGGTCCAGCCCCAGCGCGGTCAGCATGGGCTCGATGAAACTGACGCCGGCCACAACGTGTGTAGACAGCCCCTCCTGCTCTGCCCTCGCCAGAATCTGCAGCACCGAGGTCTCACCCACGAGAGGATGGCCAGGTACTGCGTAGATCACGCCGCTATCCCGCCTGCCCAGCTCGATGATCTTGTCCGCGATGGCGGCGTAGACGTCCGCGAAGGTGGTATGCTGTTCGTAAAGGGCGTCGAAGCTGTGATAGACCGGGCCCACAGGCAGGCCGGCAACCGTTGGGTGCCGGCGGGTCCTCAACCAGACCTCGCCGGCTGTGGCGAGGACATGCCAGGCCTCGCGCGTTATCAAATCCGGATCACCGGGACCCAGACCAACGATAATGATGTCTGTTGACAACTGATTTCTCCTCATTTGACATAGCCAGGCGCCCAATCGCTGGCTTTGCGAAGGCAAGAAGCCCGAAATGATGCTTGACTTTTCCGTTGCGATGGGTATAATGGAACTGGAGCGGGTGTAGCTCAGGGGTAGAGCATCTGCTTCCCAAGCAGAGGGCCGTGGGTTCGAATCCCATCACCCGCTTTTTCATCCCGTTTTCGTCTGGAGGAAGCCCAGCAATGGGCTTTTTTGCTGTTACATGTCTATCCTTAAGGAGTTCTCTTTGCACGCAATCGAGCAACAGATCGTCCAATTTCTGGAAACGCTTTTTCAAGCTATTGGCTGGCCAGGTGTCGTTGTCATTATGGCAATCGAAAGCGCTAACATTCCAATCCCCAGCGAGGTGACGATGCCACTGTCCGGCTGGATGCTGGCCGAAGCCGTCGGCCGATCCCAGTGGTACGCGCTCCTGGCCGGCGGGTTCTACGGCGCATTGGGCTGCACCATCGGATCTATTGCCTCGTATCTCCTGGGCGCATACGGTGGCCGGCCCCTTCTGGAAAAGTATGGCCGCTACGTCCTGATATCCCATCACGACATCGAGTGGGCAGATCGATGGTTCGAGCGATGGGGTGAGCCGACGGCGTTTTTCTCGCGGCTCCTACCCATCGTCCGAACCTTTATCTCTTTGCCGGCCGGCGTGGCTCGGATGCCTATCTGGCGATTCACAGTGTACTCCTTTGTTGGCTCGTTCATCTGGTGCGCGGCCCTTGCATGGGGCGGCTATCAGTTCGGGTCCCGCTGGGAAGAACTACGCGCCATGATGCGTCCTTTCGACATCCCCATCGCAATCATTCTGTTCGCCCTATTTGCCTGGTTCTTGAAGCGCCATATCGAGCGCGCCCGCAGACCTGTATCTGAGCTAAGCAGCACGGGAACAGGAGAACGAAGCTGAGATACCTCCATGTGATGAAGCATCGGGTCTCAAAAATCTGTATGCGGTTCCTTGCAGCCCGCGTTCAAGAGTTCCCTATTTCACACAATCAAGTATAATCGTTCAGAGGTGAAACACAAACATCGGCGAAGCTCAGGCCGGTGAGAGGATTAGCGTGAACAATCGAGCGACGCTCAGGGCAGCTCTGAGCAACTCTGATTTCCGGGCCTTGTGGATTGGCCTCCTGGTGTCCCAGGTGGGCGACAGCTTCATGCTGATTGCCACCCTGGATGTTATCCAGCGCCTGACAGACTCCTCGCTGGCTCTGGGGGCGATGGGGGTCTCTATTGGGCTGCCTACATTGCTGTTTGGGCTGATCGCCGGCGTCTTCGTTGACCGCCTGGACCGCAAGCTCGCGATGATCGTCTCTGATGTTGCACGTGGCCTTGCGGTCCTTGTGCTCATCACGGTTCACTCACCAGACCGGATTTGGGTCTTCTTCGTGGTTGGGTTCGTGATGGGGAGCATGGGTATCTTCTTTGCGCCGGCCCGCAATGCTGTGCTGCCCAACATCGTGGGTGAGGAGTTGTTGCTGCCGGCCAATACCCTGGTCCAGGGCACACAGGTGGTTTCAATGGCCCTGGGCCCCACACTTGCCGGCCTGGTCGTGGGCTGGTTTGGCACGGACTTCGCCTTCGCCTTCGATTCCCTGACCTTCTTCGTCTCGGCCGCTGCCATCGCCATGATTTCAGTCACGCAGAAGCGCGCTGACGACGAGAAAGCCTCCGTCGACGTTGTATGGGCGCAGCTCAAAGAGGGTCTGCTTTTCATTCGACGCAGCCGCACGATCATGAACGTGAGCGTCACCGCCGGCGTGGCCATGCTCGGCCTGGGTTCCATCATTGTCCTGGGCGTGCGATACCTGAATCAAGAGCTAGGCGTTGGTGCGACAGGGTTCGGCTTCCTGGTATCAGTACTGGGCGTGGGGATGGTGGCCGGCGGCGTCCTGGTTGGCAACTACGCCTCTGGCGTGCGCACCAGTGTGGTAGTCAGTGGCGGAATGGGCACTCTGGGCCTGGCTTTGTTGGGATTCGCCATAGCGCCCGATTTCACACTGGTGTTGGTGATGGCTTTCGTGATCGGTGCCTGTATGGTAGCCGCGCGGGCGGCAATCGCGGCACTGTTGCAGGCCATCGTGCCAGACGAGAAGCGCGGTCGGGTGGAGAGCGCCGTCAACACGATCATTAGCGCGGCGACAACGCTTTCAATGGGCCTGGCCGGCTTCCTGGGAGACCTGCTGGGGCTGCGCATGGTCTTCGTGTTGGCCGGTGTGATCACCCTCCTGGCCGCCGGCATGGCATACTACGTGCTGCGCGAGCCCGAAATGATCCCCGAGACCACGTGGGAGGAACCTGAGCCTACCCCGAGCACAACGGATGAACCGAAACCTGCTTTCGGTGCACCCGGTGATGAAGGAAGACTGGGAACGATAGAGAACTGATCGCCATCTTGTCGGTTTGAGGCGCAGCTTCGCTAGATTTCAAACTGCCCCCACGGGAGATAGCTCTCCCAACGGTCGATCAAGTACGATTTAAGCTGCATGAACAGCTCAGCCTGCTGCGCAATGTGATGACTGAAGCTCGCGTAGTCCCACTCAGCAGCCTGCTTGATCAGGTTAGCTTTACGGGCGTAGTAGAACGGCAGTAGTGCCGTCACCACCTTGTCAGGATCGCCTTCTCCCTTGTTATACACCACAGCAAAATCATATACCACCCGTGTCCATAACTCAGGTGAAATGTCAAGCTGGTAGGACCATTCTCCCGTCTGCCGAAGATTCTCCCGCACAGCGTCCCAGTTCTCCGGCGTCAAGATAGTGGGCCACAAGTCCCAGAAGCGCGAGAGGCCTCGGTTGAAAGCATCCCAGATGGAGTCGAGCGCTGGCGGAATCGGCTCTGGCTCTACAATTTCGAGGTCGCCGCAAATCGGGACCGGCTGCACATGTGTCAATGCCGGCCACGCTCGCCGATAAATCGTCATCAGGCGGAACATCGTTCCCACAACCTGAAGGAATTTTGGCTCAAATCCCACTGTCGGATCTTTATAATCGTGGGTCTTGGTGCCCAGGGCAGCCTGAGCCAGTCGCCAGCCTTCAGTAATCGCCAACGTGGTCATCCAGATATGGATGCCGAACCGGGCGACATCTGTCTCCCACACATCCTTTTCGACCAGGAAATTGACCAGATCACCAGACAATGCAACCTCGCCGCCAAGCGGCTGACGGACATCCTGGCCATACAGCGCCCGTGTGAGAGGATAACCGAGCAGGTCATTGATGGCAACTTCGTTGGGATGCCGGCTGTAGTAAGGAGTCACGAAATCGTAGTCGCCGGCCATGATGGGGCCGGCTAACGCTTCAATCCAGGCCGGCGTCATGCTCCGAACATCGGCATCCATCAACACCACGGCCTGAGCCTTCAACCCCTCAGCAATCTCAAAGACTGCCCGGATGGCACTCCCCTTTCCCGAGAGCCCTTGATAGAGGGTCACAATCTTCTCAACAGATTCCGGGATTGGAGTCGCCTGTGCAACCTGCACGGTGTCGTCGGTTGACATGCCGTCAGAGACGACGACCACGCTCCGGCTCTCGGGAAAATATCGCTCCAGTCCCTCGGCAGTAGACTCGAGAATGCCACCAATGGTTCGGGCATTCTTGTAAGTTGGTATCCCGACCACGATCTCGGCTTCGCCGATCTCCCGAATGCGTCGCTGGGCATCGCCGCGAAGAGCTGTATCAACAAACATACCTCACTGAATCCTCACTGAATCTGACTCGTATGCCAATGTTATGCCCATGAGCTGATATCGGGCTGACTCGCATGACACACTTCTTACGGAACGGATGCAGCCGCCTGAGCCGCCGCCTCAGCAGGGGTGGATGTGCCGGCAAATACAGCCTGGACAGCACGCTGAAGGGCTCGACCGACCTCGTCGTGTCCCGGACCGGTGGGACGAACCTGGGCAGTTTGAAGCAACTCCGCCAGAAAGGCGAGATACTCGTCATCGGCCACATCAGGCCAGGCTGATAAACGAGTGGGCAGATAGTTGGCAGCCAACGCCCATTCCCCTAATCGATCGGGACTTGTCAACCATTCGATGAGTGACCAGGCGAGTTCCTGACGTTCTGGCTGCTGTGCAACCAATACGTAAGCCCAGCCCCGAAAGATGCTCATTAGTGTACCATCCCGCGTGGGGATGGCTGCAAAGGACGATTTCCGGAAGCCTGCCCGACCCTCAAGATATCGGTGCGCAGACGTATTCGCCATACCAACCTCTTCTGACAGATAGATCGGCCACGTATCTGCCACCGATGTGTACTGGATAGCACTCTTCGGAATCACGCCGGCTGCCAGCCCGTCGGCATAGAACTGAAGGACTGCTGTGACCGCATCCTTGTCCAACGTCGGCTGTCCGCTTTCACCAGTCAGGCGAGCGCCTGTTCCGAAATACTGGATAACGAACGCGTCGTTCACCAGCCGGCCCTCACCAGCCACAGCGGCCTGGCCGCCGGCCGGGAACAGATATTGCGATGTACCACTCAATACGTCCGTCCAGGTTACAGGTGGGGTCGGAGTCAAGCCGGTATTGTAGATAAGATGCTGCACATCAGCTTCAAATGGCAACCCCAGCCATGAATTGTTGATCTGGCCGGCCGTGCGAGCCGGCGCAACAAGATCCTGCACCAGTTCAGGCGTGATTCGTCCATCCAGAGGCTGGATCAGGTTCCGTTCAGCCGCAATGCCGAGTTCGCGCACGTCCAGGACAGCCACGTCCGGCAATGCTGCCGGCACCGCCGCGGCCGTTGTTGTCAGGAAATCCAGCATTCCCCCTTTGCCGTACGGTTTCTTTAACACAACGTCTACTTTCACGCCTGGGTTAGCCGCCTCAAATGCCGCGATCTGGGCCGACAGGAGACGCGAACCAGGCGTCTGCCCAACTGGACCCAGGTCCTCCGTGGTCCACAACGCCAACGCCACAAGATCAGGGGTGGGCGTTGTGGTCGGTGCCGTTGGCGCAACGGTCGGTGCGACCGTTTCGGTCGCTCGCACCACCGTGGCCGGCGTGGGAGGCGTCAGCTCTCGCGTCAATACCTGGCTAAGCCTATCGCAGCCTGTCGTCAGAACAATCACCAACGACAGCAGGCCGGCTATCAGGATATGACGGGCAGACGTCCGATGGTCTGGCATACAACTTCTCTTGGACACAAGTGGCGGTAATTATACCACAAAACGGGCGATAATTTCCAGCGCTTATGTCTACTTTCGGCGCAAACTTTCCAAATAGAAGGCCCAACCCGCTGTGCACGACGTGCTGATCGGGCACTAACCAGCGAGAAAGGGCCATGCTGCTGTCCCAGCCATGGGGGCGAATGCAGCGAGAGGGGTAGTCCGCAGGTCATCGGGCAGGCCACCTCCATCGTAGGAAAATCGTAGGCTTGCCGTTGACACAAGTACAATCAAAGCGTTTATAATAGACTAGCGTTTTCTCCTCCTAAATGAGTGAACCAGGGCGATTTCCCCCCGCACCGCCCTGGTTCTTTCATTCCGCTCTCATCACGTTGGACGCAGTTGTCTCACTATCAGGACCGCCAGAGCGAGCACAATAGCCGCGAACACGACATAGTTTATGCCGGACGTTCC
>CAYYSH010000001.1:0-27548 GCA_964474265.1 uncultured Anaerolineales bacterium | reverse complement strand
CCGGTGTAGCTGCCGGCGTTGACCGTGCAGACGTCGCGCGGGAGGAGACGTTGCTGGCCGTTGCCTGCGGTTTCCGGGTGGGCTTATGAGATGGCGTGGCAAGTGGTGTATTGGTCGGTTGAACATGGCAGATTTCGTCGAAAGAGGTGGCCGGCGGTTTCTCCCCGCCGCCGGGATCGCCCTGGCCCCACACCCAACCATCCACGCTGCCGTCCGTGATCTGCCAGTCAGCCGCACCAAGCTGGGAATACTGCCACTCACCTGAAACGAGATGCCAGTATATCCAGTACGTGCACGACGCGCCCTCACACTGGCAGAAACAGCTTTGGTGCGGGTAATTGCAGCCTTCGCCATCCAATGCACACACAGTGGTGCCAAAACCACTGCTTGAATCTGCACTGACGGAAACGCCGGCGCGTCTGAGGAGTTCCAATCCGCTGATGGAGGGTTCATCGAAGGCAACACAAGTGGCGAACACCGTGCCATCGCCGTGCTGAATGATCAGACCAGCCCGGTTCATGCCCCTCTGACCGCGAACAGTCGGCGTGAGAAGCACACCAATGATCAGGCACAGCAGGAAGGAAAGAGCGCCTCTTCGCAACCCTTCAACGAAGCCCTGATTCACACCAGCCCAACAAACAGTTCGCAGCCACAGTGGTAAGTGGCGAAGTAGCAACCGCGAGTTCCGATTGGTGCCTGGCTTAATCACGCAGACGAGGATCCAGGGCATCGCGAAGGCCATCGCCCATCAGGTTAAAGCCCAGCACAGCCAGGAAGATGGCAAGCCCCGGAAATGTTGCCATGTAGGACGCGCTGAAAATGTACTGCCGGCCCTCACCCAGCATCGCCCCCCACTCGGGCGTCGGGGGTTGAACACCCAGGCCCAGGAACCCCAGGCCGGCAGCCACCAGAATGGCCGTTCCCAGGTTGAGCGTTGCCTGAACGATGACTGGTGCCATGGCATTGACCAGAATATGCCGGCGCAGAATCACATGGTCTTTGACACCAACGGATTTGGCAGCCTCCACGTAAGTCTGTTCGCGAATGCTCAGCACCGAGCCTCGAACCAGGCGGATGAAAGACGGGATGGCGCTCACCCCGACCGAAATGATCACGTTCTTCAGCCCCACGCCGAGCACAGCTACTAACGCCAGAGCCAGCAGGATGCTGGGAAATGAAAGCAAGATGTCGGCAATACGCTGCACGATCATGTCCACCCAACCGCCGTAGTAGCCAGAGATTGCGCCTAACGGCGTTCCAACAATGAGGCCAATGCCGACAGCCAGGAATCCGATCATCAGGGAGAGCCGGCCCCCATACAGAAGCCGCGCCAACATATCACGTCCCAGGTGATCAGTCCCCAGCGGGTGTCTCAGGTTGGGGTGGATGAGAGCATCAGCTAACCTCAGCTTCTCCGGGTCATAGGGCGTCAGGAGCGGCGCAGCAAGAGAAGCCAGGACCAGGATCAGGAGAATGGTCAGCCCAAGCATGGCCGGTGTCTGCCGGCGAAATCGCCGCCATGCCTCGCGACGAAGGCTGCGGCTTTGAGCCGCAAATTCCCGGGAGGAAACCGCAACTGCTTCAGCCATAGTGAATCCGAGGATCGATATACGCGTAGGTGATGTCAACTACCAGGTTGACCAGGATAAACAGAAATGAGAACACAAGAACGATGCCCTGCACCATCGGGTAATCGCGGGCGAAAATCGAATCAACCAGCAACTGGCCCATGCCTGGCCAGCCGAAAACAGTCTCAGTCAGCACGGCACCGCCCAGCAAAGCCCCAAACTGGAGACCAATCACAGTGATTACAGGGATCAGGGCATTGCGCAGCGCGTGGCGCAGGACAACGACCCGTTCCCGGAGCCCTTTTGCACGAGCCGTCCGCACGTAGTCTTCACCGAGCACTTCCAGCATGGCCGATCGGGTCATTCGAGCCACAAGCGCGACGGAGAACGCGGCCAGGGTGAGGGAGGGCATGATGTAGCTGGTGGGCTTCTCGGAGCCGGCAGCCGGCAACCAGTGAAGTCGCACCGCAAACACGACGATCAGCATGAGACCCAGCCAGTAAACTGGCATGGAAACGCCAAACAGCGTCCCGACTGAGATGAGGAAATCTAATTTGGAGTTGCGCCGATAGGCAGCTACGACTCCTCCAACAACGCCTGCGAGGCCGGCAATGAGCATGCTAATGATCGCCAGCTTCATCGTGGCCGGCAACCGGGCCATAATCTCCTTCAGCACCGGCTCCTGCGTCCGCGCTGATGTTCCCAGGTCCCCCTGTATCAGTCGCCCGAAGAAAATTGCGTACTGGACAGGTAACGGGCGCTCCAACCCGAGCTGGACGCGAATGCGCTGAACGTCTTGCTCCGATGCCAACAGGCCGGCGATGACCCGGGCAGGATCACCAGGCAGCAGACGCACCAGCAGAAAAACGATTAGCGATACACCAATGAGGGTGATAAACGCTGCCAGGAAGCGTTGGGCGATGTAGCGTGTCATCGTGGCTGTCGTCCCCGAAATGCAAAGCGGGGAGAGGTGCAGAGGTGTGGAGGCGAATGCCTATGCTGCTCTCCACTCCTCCGCACCTTCCCTGTTTTCACTTGGCCGGCTTCGCGTACATCGCGGCAAACTTCTCTGTTGGGTGATAGTCCACGTTCGTGATGTCGGCCCGATAGACGATGGGGAAACGCTGTACCCACAGGAAAATCCATGGAGCCTCGTTCCAAATGATCTCAGAGGCCTGGCAGTACAACTCTTTTCGCTTCGCGGGATCGGTCTCCTGGCCGGCGGCGTTGATCAGCTCGTCCACCTTCGGATTTTTATAGAACGTCGTTTCGAGACCGTTCGGCGGAGCCTGCGAGGAATCGAACTGCACCATCTGCTGGGCCGCATCCAGATAGCTGGGCGCCCAACCCAGGAAGTGGAGATCTTGCGTGTTCTCGTCAGCCGGCGTCAGGATGGCGGCCACGTAGGAAGGCCAGTCCATCGTCTGCGGCGAGGTCTTCACGCCCACCTCGGCCAGGTAGCCGGCAATGGCCTGGGCTGCCTGGAAGTCCTGCACGTATCGACCGGTCGGCGCGATGAAGTTCAGTTCGATGTTCTCAGCGCCGGCCTCTTTCAGCAACTGTTTGGCCTTCTCTGGATTGTACTCGTAGGGCTGCTGCGGGCAGTAGCCAAACAGGCTGGACGCCATCGGCGCATCCAGAGGCTCAGCCGCGCCGAACAACACGCTGTCGATGATCTCTTGCTTGTCCACAGCATAGTTCAGCGCCTGGCGGACGCGGACATCGCTCAGGATTTCATCGGTGGTGTTCATGGCGATGAAGATGGTCCGATCACTGGGGGCCAGCAGAACCTTCACGTCCGGGTTCTCCTGCAGTGCCGGCAGGTCGCTGATGGGCGGCAGGATGATCAAATCCACCTGGCCGGCCAGCAGCAAGCTTTCTCGCGTGGCCGCCTCGGGCACGATCCGGAAGACGACTTCATCGTAGTACGGCTGCTCGCCCCAGTAGTTTTCGTTGCGTGTGACCACGATGCGCTCGCCCTTGACACGCTCCTTGAACTTGTACGGGCCCGTACCGACAGGCCGGGTGATATTCTCGTACGAGTTACCTTCCAGATCCACAGACGCAGGCGAAATAATCGCCGCCGTCTCCAGCGCGAAGGAACTCAGCAACGGAGCAAAAGGCTTGCTAAGGTGCAGCCGGACAGTCAGAGGGTCAACGACTTCAACTTCCTCGATGGAGGTAAATGGACTACGGATGGCCACTTTCACGTTGGGGTCCAGCACACGATCCAGGTTCCACTTGACAGCCTCGGCATCCATTGGCGTACCATCATGGAACGTCACACCTTCCCGGAGGTGCAACGTGTATTCCAGGCTATCGTCGGAGACTTCCCAACTGGTGGCTAGCTGTGGCTTGACGTTCCCCTCTTTGTCGGTGACGATCAAGGTTTCCGCCATGTATTCGACCATGTTGGCCACTGTCGTCGTGGTGAACAAGGCCGGATCGAGGGTGTCGGGGTCGATGCCGACGGCGATGCGGAAGGTGGTGGGGCCCTCCTTTGCGGGTTGGGCCGGCGCTTCAGTGGCCTCGACGGCGGCCGCCGGCTGCTCGGCGGCCGGCTTTTCTGCTTGTGGTGGGGCTGCTGGGCCCGCCGGCTGGCACGAGACACCCACCAACAACACCACCAGCATCAGCCCAACCAGGACAAGAAACGAGCCCCGCTGCGGGGTATGCAAAACACGGAAAGGTCTTTCTCTCACTTTGCTCCTCCTCTCATTCACTGCGGACAGTTCGTGGGATGGCGGCATTATACTGAGCGCGTTGGCAGTTGTCAAGCTGTTGACAAACTTACTATCAGCCAATTATAATCTGATGGCTGAGGAAATTTCATATGAACCAACACAACCTTTTCACTGTCTCACAACTTAACCGCCATGTCCGCAGCCTGTTGGATGGAGACCCGATCTTACAGGACTGCTGGGTAGAAGGCGAGGTGTCCAATTACTCGCGGGCCACTTCCGGCCACGTCTACTTCACGTTGAAGGACGAATCAGCCCGTCTCTCGTGCGTGATGTGGCGCTCGAACTTCGAGTGGCAGACCTACACCCCCGAGGACGGCCATGCAGTGGTTTGTCACGGCTATGTGTCGGTGTACGAGACCCAGGGACGATATCAACTCTACGTGGACGAAATCCAGCCGGCAGGCCGGGGGCTGCTACACCTGGAATTCGAGGCCCTGAAGCAAAAGCTGGCCGCCGAGGGACTCTTCGATGAGACCCGAAAACGTCCATTGCCGGCCTTTCCCCGCCGTATCGGGATCGTGACTTCGCCCCAGGCAGCCGCCCTGCGCGACATCTGCAACGTGCTCGCTCGCCGCTACCCGCTTCCTGAAGTGATCCTGGCTCCCACGTTGGTGCAAGGCGAAGAGGCGCCGGCCCAAATCGTCGCCGCACTGAATGCGTTAAACCAGATAGGTGTAGACGTGGTGATTTTGGCCCGGGGCGGTGGGTCACTGGAGGAGTTGTGGGCCTTTAACAACGAGAACGTAGCGCGTGCTGTTGCCGCTTCACAGGCCCCTGTCGTTTGCGGCGTGGGCCACCAGACTGACTACACCATCGCCGACTTCGTCGCCGACGTTCGAGCGCCGACGCCATCGGCCGCCGCTGAACTCGTGGTCCCGGATCGCGCCGAGCTTCAGCAGACCCTGCGGAGGCTGCAAATACGGCTACTTGCCAGCATAAGCCGGCAACTGGACGAAAAAGCCCGCCTTGTTGAACAGCAACACCTCAAACTGGCGACGCATTCACCGACACACGTGATCAACGAATATCGGCAGCGGGTGGACGGATTGATACAGACAGGCCAACGCGCTATTATTCACCGCCTGGCATTAGCGCGGGAACGGCTCAACAGTAGCATCACACAGTTGAACGCGTTGGACCCCAAGGCGACACTGGCCCGGGGCTATGCCATTGTCAGTCGGCTGGATACGGGCCGGCCCGTCACCAGCGTTCGCCATGTGCAGGCCGGCGATCCCATCTCGGTCCAGGTCAGCGACGGGTCTTTCGAAAGCGTTGTTGGTCGAAAACTGAAGCACCGGCCTGCAACACCCGGGGGCTCCACAAGCACTGCCAGCCAGTTAGGCCTGGACCTGGATTGAGATAACCGATGACGTCAGACACCATTTTGGCATATCACGAGCCTGGAGGCCGATCTATGGCTGAGGAACTATCCTTCGAAGAGGCTTTCGACGAACTCAAGAAAACAGTTGCACGATTGGAGGAAGAGGAACTTCCTCTCGAAGAAGCACTCAAGCTTTTTGAGCGCGGGACCATGCTCGCCCAACGTTGTGAGACGCTACTCGATCAGGCAGAACTCCGCCTGAAGCAACTGGTCCCATCAAATGAGGGTGATGACCACGACATGGCACCTTTTGACGAGTTATGAGCGGCAGACAGCCTGTGACTCACCAGTGGTTAGCCAAGAAGCCAAATTGCTGGTTCCTGAGAATTGACATCTGCTCCTTCAGCAGCGGATTTGCATGACCGTTCGCAATATTTTCGATAACCAGATACTTGCGGCCAGTTTCCTGGCCTGGCTGGTGGCCCAGATGCTGAAAGTTGTCGTGGACTCGATTCACAGCCGGCGCCTTGACTTCTCCAACTGGGCCAGCGCCGGCGGCATGCCAAGTTCTCACTCGGCTCTGGTTGCCGCTTTGGCAACCGCCGTTGGCCTGCGCAACGGGTTCGCATCCGACCTGTTTGCCATTGCCTTGATCTTCGCAGTAGTTGTCATGTACGATGCGGCAGGTGTTCGACGCGCAGCGAGTGCACAGGCACGCATCTTGAATCAAATGATCGATGAACTGTTTCAGGGGCATCCAATCAGCGAGGAACGACTACGGGAGTTGTTGGGGCACACCCCAATCGAGGTGCTGGCCGGCGCTGCCATCGGTGTCCTGTTCGCCTGGTGGATAGTCCGCTAGCGCCCTGTCCTTTGAGAAAGCGGTGCAACACAAGATTTAGCGGGGGACGAGAAATGACCACAATCCTTGTTGTTGACGACGAGCAAAACATTATCGACCTGGCCGAAATGTACCTGGTAAAGGAAGGCTATCATGTGCTACGGGCCGGCGATGGCGAGGAAGCCCTGGACACGATCCAACGCGAGCGACCCGACCTGGTAGTACTGGACATCATGCTGCCGAAAATGGATGGCTGGGAGGTGTGCCGGCAACTGCGCAGTAAGAGCGACAGCACGCCAGTCATTATGCTCACGGCCCGTGATGAGGACGTGGACAAGATCGTCGGGCTTGAAATGGGCGCCGATGACTACATGACCAAGCCGTTTAACCCGCGAGAACTGGTCGCCCGGGTCAAGGCGGTGCTGCGCCGTAGCGAGTGGACGGAGCAGGTGGCAGGGAAGTCCATCTCCATCGGCGATGTTGTGATTGATCCGGAGCGGCGTGAGGTAACGGTGGCCGGTCAGCTCGTGCCCTTGCGTGCCAAGGAGTTCGATCTGCTGGCCCATTTTGCCCGGCATCCGGGCCTGGTACTCAGCCGCGATCAGCTTCTGGATGCCGTTTGGGGGTACGATTTCTACGGCGATACGCGCACGGTTGACGTGCATGTGGCTCATCTGCGCAACAAACTGGCCGGCAGCCAGCGCGTGCAGATCGAGACCGTTTGGGGCATCGGCTACAAGCTGGTTGAGCATGCAGACTCATGAGGGATGCCCCTGAGAACCACTCTTGATACCTGACATGAGCGCCGTTTACACTCTCTTTACACTTTGAAAACCGATCGGAAATGCTCAGATTGTAAACTGATCAATGGACCATGTTCAAGACTTTGCGCGCAAAACTGATCGCAACCTACGCCGTGGTGGTCATCCTATGCCTGTTATTGACCGGGACGTCGGCTGTATTACTGTTCAACCGGTATCAGGCATTTACCGCCCGGCGGAATATGAGGCTGCTTGTCACCGCACTGGTCAGCCAGTCGCGGGAGCTGGCCGCCCGGCAGGTTCCTGTCGCAGAGGCAAGGCGCCGGGTGGAGCAGATGGCCAAAGGCGTTGGTGCCCGACTCTTAGTTCTGGATGAATCGGGCCGGGTCCTGATCGACTCCGAAGGAAATGCGGACAAGGACCTGCATCTGCGCATTCCACCAGCGGTGGATGGACCTCCAATTCGATCGGCCCCTCTCCGCTTTGTCGACTCATCAGGGCGAGTGTACTTCTACGTCGTCACCCGACTTGCACGGCCAGTGTCTGCACCCGTTGGCACAGCCCATTTTCTGGCGCTGGCACTGCCGGCTCAACAAGTAAGTGGGGCGTGGCGGGAGCTGGCTCCACCCCTTCTGCTCATCGGTGGCGGCGTATTTATCCTGGCCACACTTCTGAGTGTTCTTCTTGCTCGATCCGTGAGCCGGCCCATCCGGGAAATGACAAAAGCCGCTGAAGCGATGGCCCAGGGCGACTACGCCCAGCAGATTGAAGCCCAGGGTGACGATGAAGTCGCACGTCTGGCACGCTCTTTTAATGCGATGGCCAGTGCAGTGGACCGCGCCTACCGCATGCAACGAGACTTCGTCGCCAACGTCTCACACGACCTGAAGACCCCGTTGACATCCATCCAGGGTTTCGCACAGGCCCTGCTGGATGGCACTGCCGAGGACCCTGACTCGCGCCGGCATGCGGCCCAGGTGATCTACGAGGAAGCAGGAAGAATGCGCCGGCTGGTTCAGGCACTGCTAGAACTCGCCAAACTGGAATCAGGACAGATCAAGTTCGCGAAGGAACCGGTCGATCTCGGGCCAATTCTCGCGGACGCAGTAGACCGGGTGATGCCGTTGGCAGAGACGCGAGGCGTCAACGTTGAACTGCGAGCACCAGCCTCCTTGCCCCCGGTGCGGGGCGACGAAGGCCGGCTGGCACAGGTGTTCAACAACCTGCTGGACAACGCTGTGATCCACACGCCGGCCGGCGGCCTGGTGGAGGTGACAGCCGCACCCACATCCGAGGGCACGTTAGAAATCGTGGTATCTGACACGGGCCATGGAATCCCACCCGAGGATCTGCCCCGCATCTTCGAGCGGTTCTACCGGGCTGACAAGGCGCGTGCCGGCGACCGTGGCACGGGCCTTGGGCTGTCCATTGTGCAGGAGGTCGTCACCGCGCACGGAGGCCACGTCACCGCTGCCAGCCAGCCCGGTCAGGGGGCGCGTTTCACAGTCACATTGCCACTCGACGAGGGCTGAGCATTCCTTACAAGCAGCGGCAAGTACACATCATAGATTGGAACCGGCAGAAACTCAACGGTAATCTCTGCGGACGCCGTACCCGCACTCACAATGATCACTGCCCGCCCCGGAGAATCAGCAGCCTTCAAAACCGTTCTGGCTACACCGTCGAGGGTCCCCACCGTGTGGCGCGTCTGTCCGTTGTAAAGGGTGCCAAGGTCCGTATCAAAAGTCACCAGTGTGCCATCCTTGACCGGATTGCCATACTGGTCCCAGACGTCGGCCTCAATCACGGTGGTTGATTGTCCATCGGCCGGCAACTCCGCATCTGCGGCCCGGGCGCGCAGTGCTGCCGCCGGCCCTGGCTCAACCACGACCTGAATCGAGTCTGAGAGATCGTTAGACGTCGCGGTGATGGTCCCCTCAGACGGAGACGTGGGAGCTATGAATGTCACAATGGCCGCTCCTTGCCTTGTTGTCGCGACAGTAGGCGTGACTACACCAACTGTCGTCGTGATGTTTACCATCAGCCCATCGATTGGATTCCCATACTGATCTGCAATCCTGATCACTACGGGCGTCCGTGTTCCCACGTCCACAGTGGTCGGATCCATCTGCAACGTCAGGCTATCTGGAATATCCGGAATCACGAGCGTTTCCACCTCGGACATGTTATCATCGGTATAGCTTTCAACCGATGAGGTCGTAATATCCAACGTGTTGCGCAGTGTCTCGCCGGCGCTCACGTCTGTGCCGACTCTGCCTACCAGGACAATTTGCCCCCACTGACCATCGGCCACGGTCCCCAGGTTCCATTCCATGCGACTGAGCTCAATCCGGTCCGGCGTGCGGCTCATGTCGATCACGGCGATGCCAGCCGGCAGCATATCGGTGAGAACCACGTTCTCAGCCGGCACTGTGCCGGTGTTGGTGTAGCGCAACGTGTACGTGATCATTCGGCCAGGCACGACTTGCGACGGTCCCCTTACGAGAGTCTCCAGATTGATGCCTGAGAGCCGGCGCTCGATCACCTGCTCGTTATTGGCATAGTTACCCTCAGGCGTGTTGGTGCTGACCTCAATGTGGTGGCTCAGCAGTGCGCCACCGGGTGCATTGGCGTCGATGTTGAGCCAGATGACGAAGTCGCCAAAGTTAGGCCCATCCACAATCCCGTCATACTGCCAAACCTGCACAGGGGCATCATCTGCGGACACGCGAGTCAGCCCGTCAATCTGATAGCTTGTCTCCTGCCACAGGCTGGTATGCGCCGGTAGTGTACTGGTGATGGTTAATCCCTGAGCCAACGCCGGCCCATAGTTGCCCAGGAAGACCTGATACTTAATCTTCTTCCCCGGTTGGAGATCCGTACCGGAGTCATCTACGTTGCCCTGAATGAAGACGTCTGCTGTGAGAATGAGGTTAGCTGCACTGACAGAGTTGTCCGCCGGATTGCCCTCCGCAGTGGTACTTGTGATCTCTACGATGTTGGCCACGAGTTGGCTGGAGGGCCACTGGCGGTGCCTGTCGAAGTGGCCACGCAAGACGATCGTCCCGCCCTCACCCGGTGAGAGGTCCTCGACCTGCCAGACATAAGCACTGCCCTCCGTCTCCGTGATGGCTGCACCACTAGACTCGTACCAGGTGTCGATGAACCCGATAGGGAGGGTGTCTGTGATCATGACATCGCGGGCCACGGCGTCGCCAGCATTCTCAAAAGTGATCGTGTATGTCACTGCGGTGCCGGGCAATATGTCCGTACTCGGCGTGTGCGTACTCTGGACTCGGAGATCAGCCGGCAGGAACGTGACCTGAGTCGTGCCCGTGTACGTTCCAACCGTAGCGGTTACTGCGGCCTGTCCGTGGACGTGTCCCGAAGTGAGGACCGTCGTCACGCGGCCGGCCACGGTGGTCGTGGTCACGGGATTCACCGAACCGAGAGAACTGTCGAACGTCACAGTGATCCCGTCGCCTACGCGATTACCATATCGGTCGGCAATCGTGGCCATGATTTGGGATTTTGCGCCATCGACCGGTATGGACGATGGATCTGCCGAGACGCTGATGTTTTCCGGTGTCCCCGGCATGAAGAGCACACTCGCCGTGCTCTGAGTTCCGCCAGCATGAGCCGTCACGAGGGCTGTCCCCGTCCGTGTAGAAGTGAGTGTGGCTGTGACAACGCCAGCGGCATTCGTGGCAGCACTCGCCGGCAGAACATCGCCCAGCGTGGTTGTAAAGCTGACCATGATGCCGGCATCGACGGGGTTGCCAAAGCTGTCAAACACATCTGCCCTGAGTCCGACCGGCTCGCCCGCTGTCTGTGAGCTCACACTGGGCGTCAGTTGTACATCACCCACCGGTCCGGGCACTACCTCCAGATGACCAACCCCCACAGCAGAGCCGGCCGTAGCGGTGACTACGACAGGGCCGACCTGGGTGCCGGCGTGCAAGGTCACCGTGGCCCGCCCGCTCACTGTGAGCGCCGACGGGTCGACGGTGACAAGGGAACTCGCGGTAAAAGAGACCGGCGTGCCGTCGGCAACAGGGTTCGCCCAGCGGTCCAAAACTAATGCGGTGACGCTGGTCGTCGTGGCAACCGGCATTGTGGCCGGCGCGGACACCTGTACACTGGCCGGTGGGCCGGCCCTGACCACAGCCGTCGAGGTGTCCGTGTTGTCCACCATGTCGCGTTCCGGCGTCTGTGTACTGATTGAGGCTGTATTCACCAGCAGGCTATAGCTGGGCTCATCCGGGTCAATCTCGCCAACCAGCGTCAGCGTACCGCCAGACGCAGGCAGCAAGGAGCCTAACTGCCACACGACCTGCTGGCCGGTGACCGCCGGTGGTGTACCGCCGTCGCCACTCCAGCTCACATAGGAAACGCCAGCCGGCAGCGTATCGGTCAGAATGACGTTGTCAGCCGGCTCCGACCCCTGGTTTTGGTACTGGATAGTGTATGTGATCCGGTCACCGGAGGTCACCTCAACCGGGCCGGTCTTGGTGACGTGTACATCCGCCACGCGGACCACAGTTGGCTGGGTTGTCCACGAATTGTTGCTGGTATCGCCTTCCTCGGTAGCGGTCGCAATCTCCACGTGATTCACCAGCGAGGCACCAGCCGGCGCGTCCTCACTGACTCTCAAAACCACGTCAAAAGAACCGCTGACGGCCGGGCTGATAACGTCACGATGCCAGATCACCAGTGTTCCACTGATGGTGGTGGTCCACCCCTTGGAGCTTGCACCGTTCAAGAGGTGTGTTGTGTAGGCTGGAAGGGTGTCGGTAATGACGACATCTGTGGCCGGCAATGTTCCATTGTTCTGGTACAGAATTTGATAGGTGAGGGTACCGCCTGGCCGTACGTCGGGGTTGGCATCCGTCTTTACAACCGAGAGATCAGCCACTGGGGGCACAAGCGGGAGCCGGGCAGCATAGCCGGCCATCGACAATGTCAGGAAGAGACAGCCGGTTGCCATCAGCACAAGGGCGACCCGTGCTACCGCAGATATCCACGCATCTCGCTTCCGCACGTTGACCCATCGATCACCAAACATAGAATGTGTTGATCTCCTTTTTAAGATGTGGCAAGCCTGAAGCCCCACACCCGTCCTCGGGCGCGGGGTTGACCCAGAACGCGTCTTCGAGCGACTGCTTTTCAGGGCGCTCAGGCTTTACCTGTTCAAACGTCAATCGTCCACAAAACGTTTGTCCCCGTGTCGGGGTTGTCTCCTGTGCAGCCCAGACAGACAATCGCCCCTCCCCTCCATCCCCGTGGCAGGCATAGAGGAGCGGGGCATGATTTGTCACTTGATATGACGAGCTACAAACTGACAGAGTACGGTTAAGCGGTCGCGGCGAGTATCCTTTGCTGGGGTAGGCTTCGGCTAAAGAGCAAGAAGCCGGGTCGCTTTCGCCCGGCCCTCCTACTTTGTGAGCCAGGGGGATCGTCGCCAAAAGCAACCCGGCTTCTTCAATTACCGTGCAGTTACGAGGTACTATCTGGCATTCTTGAGAATCAACGGTAGCACGAAGCGATATGGCACGACCCGTGTTGTGGCCTGAAGCTCCAGCGTGGTGCCCAGACCATCCTCCACAGTGGCCGTATTCGTGATCGAGTCAACGTCTCCGGCAACCAGGACGGAGAAGCGCAGTTCTGCAATGCCACGCGCCGGCACCGTCCCAGACCAGGTGACCTTTCCCGTCTCAGCATCGTACTGGACCGGGCCGCCAAAGCTGGCCTGGCCAGACTCTGGGAGGTAAGTGACGCCCGCTGGCAGCGGATCGGCGAACGTGACTTCCGCAGAGGCATGACCACTGTTGACAATCCGCACCTCGTAAGTCAATGTCGCTCCCCGTCCGACCATCGACACGGCCCGCTTTTCTGAATCAGTGAGGTCGGGGGCAACCACCTGGACCGTGACAGATCGTGTAATGGCCGGATGAAGGCCATCACTGATGGTAGCTGTGTTGGAAATCGTGTCACCGTCTGCAAGTGGCGGCAGGACATCGGCACTGTATTCGAACGTGACTTTCTGGCCGGCTGGCACGGTGCCTTGCCAGCGGATCTGCCGCAAGTCGGGGTCATAGAAAGCACCGCCCGTCGCGCTGCCCTCGACGTAGGCCAGAGCCTGCGGGAGCGGGTTCACGACGAGTGTCTGTGCAGCGTCGGCCGTGCCGGCATTGGGGACGGTGAATTGGAAGTTCAGCCGGCCACCCGGCTCAACCTGGCTGGCACTCGCCCGCATGGTCACGCCAGACACGTCGATGGTATTCACGACAGTCTTGGCCTGACGCTCAAACTGGTTGCCGAGGCTGTCTTTGATCACAGCCGTGTTCACCAGCACAGACTCCAGTGGTACGTCGTCGCCGACTCTAGCCTGGAATTGGATTTGCTCCTTGCCAGTCGGGGGCGCGATCCGGACGGCCAGGTTGTCGTGGACATACGCTTCGTCATGGGCCACCGTGATACCGTCGGTCCCGCCGGCATTCTGAATGCCGATTGTCGCTTCCTCCAGACGACTGGGGTCCATGTCTTTGTACTGGTAGATGATCGTGCCATCAGACTTGAGGATGGCCTGGAAGGTATACGGCCCGCCTCGCGCCAGATGCGGGACCTCGACCCACGAGATAACCAGGGTATCAACGTTGTTTGTCCAGTAGTAGATGTCTCCTTCGCCACGCAGGTCCAAATCGTCCCAGAAGACCGCCAGCAAATTGCCTGGCGCTGTCGAATCCGGCAAGCGCCGGTTGCTAAAGAACCGGTCCGTAATGAGATCGAAACTCGCGAAGCCGTTGGTGCTCACGTAGAACTGGGTGAAGCTCTCGCCGAAGAAGGGGAAGGCAAATCCGACGGGGAAAGGCCCCACATTGGAATCGTCCCCGAGGGCGTATTCGTCGCGGATCCGGACGCCCATGGTCTCAGCCCGATCGTCCCAGGCAAAAGATGGCCCACCTGGCATGTCACTGTCATCCCAGGCGTAGCCCTCGCCCCGGGCCGGCAGGTCCCCGCTCCACCGAATGGCATTCCCGGCGGGGTCATACGTCGCGTTCGCGCTCACGCTACCGGGCACGTACGAGAGCCCCTCAGGCAATTGGTCGATCACACTCACCCCGGATATGGGCACCGGGCTGTTATTCTCAACTCGAATCGTGTAGTTCAGCACGTCGCCAGATCGCGCTTCTAAGCGATCCACAGTCTTTGTGGACCTGGACAGATCCGGTTTGATAACCGTAGTCGTTGCAGTCAGATCGAACGGCTCGGTGATACCATCATCGAGAGTCGCGACATTGGTGATCACTGTGCCAATCTCAGCATTCGGGTCCACCGCAACAGCGAAAGTCAGCGTATGGCTCTGATCAGCCGGCACTTCACCTGTCCACTCGATGGCATTGGCCTCACTGTCGTACACAGCACCACCGGTGGTGCTGCCTGGAACGTATTGTGTGTTGGCTGGAATGGGATCCGTCAAGGCCACTGTTGCTGTCACGTAGCCGGCGTTGACCACCTCCAGCGTGTAGGTGAGAATACCACCAGGCAAGATGATCTGCGGGGCCTGTTTGGTGGAACCACTGAGGTCAGTGACGTTGGCCTGCGTTGTGGCAGTGAGGGTTGTAATCTGGCCATGCCCATCATCGAGAGTAGCGGTGTTGGTAATGATGCTGCCGGCAGGCACACCCTCGTTCAACGTAACAGCGAACGTGATGACCGGTGGTGGCACAGGTGGCTGCGGCGGCTTGATCAGAACGGCCAGACCCTCGTGGACATAGGCTTCGTTGTATGCGATGTTCAATCCGACCGTGCCATCGCCATTCTGAATGCCAACCGTTGCACTGTCAACCTGGGAACCCAGTGCCTGATATTGGAAAACGATCTCGCCATTGGCATGGAGAATTGCCTGGAACGTGTACGACTCCGCGCCACCGAACCGCAATACGTCAACCCAACTGACTACCAGCGTATCGATGTTGTTGCTCCACGTGTAGATAGTGCCTTGACTCGTCAGCGTGAGATCGTCCCAGAAGGGTGCAACCAGGTTACCCGGGGCTTCCTCAGAGGGCAAAGGAAGGTTCCGGAACGGGGCCTGGGAGCCGGTGAAAGTCAAGAATCCATTGGACGATACGCGGAAGGTGGTAAACTGGTTGTCGAAGAAGGGGAAGGTGAACCCGATGGGAATTTCAGCCGAGATGGTGTCGTCTCCCATGCCGGCCACCGGCTCACCCTGGTCCTCAGCTCGACTATCCCAGGCAAACTCGGGACCACCGCTGGCGTCACTGTCAATCCACGTGTAGGGTATCGTCTCCGGTGGAGCAGCCGGCACATCGCCGGACCACCGGATCTCGTTGCTCGCCGCATCATAAGCGGCTCCGCCCGTGACGCTGCCATCGACATACGTCGTTCCATCCGGAATCGGGTCGATCAGGCTGGCACCGCTGGCTGTGATGGCGCTGGAGTTGATAAGCCGTATCGTGTAGATCAGTTGCTCGCCCGACGACGCACGATCCTTGTCCACCGTTTTCGTTGATTCCGATAGATTGGGTCCAAGCACACGAGTCGATGCGTGAGCCTCCAACTCCATCTCTCCAACGAGCGCCCTGGCCGTATTGGTTACGAGTGTATCGCCGGCCAGGTCGTCCCGAAGATCGGCTTTGAACGTGATGGTTGCGCTGTCCCTTGGAGGGATGGAGCCAGACCATTCGATTGAGCGCCGCTCTCGGTTGTACACAGCGCCGCCTGTTGCTGTGTCAAACACAAAGTTGATCTCGTCCGGGAGCGGATCGACCAACGTGACGTTGTCCAGCGAGACGCCCACAGCATTCTGCAAGGTGATGGTGTAGGTGAGGCGCTCGCCCAGGCCAGCCTGCGGCTTGTCAACAGACTTGGTGAGCACAGGCCGGCTGAGCCAGGCATACGCCCTGGCAAATGTTTCTACCAACTCCTCTCGTGGTCCTGTCGTGTCGGCAGAAAAGCCGAGATACACCAGCCGGTAGTTGGCCGCCTGCACCTTGATGCCGGCACTACTGCCATCATCATACTCGAAGATGGACTGTGCCGCTTCATCAGCCGGCTCGATGGAATCGGGTGAGAAACCGCGATCCGAACGCTTGTAGGCGTACGTGGTGTCGAAGCGGAGCTCGATTCCGGCCATAAAATCGCTGCTGGTACCGGATATCGTGCTGCTTCGCGGAGCGCTGTTCGCTGAATAGCGAGCATGCAGGAAATCTCGGAAGTACGGCAACGCCTGCGGGTTGCTGGGATTGCCACCGCCATCCAGAAAGCCGATATCCTGCCCGGTTAGCAACAGCCGGCCACCTTGCTCCAGGTACCCCGTGATCGCGTCCACGGTGGCCGAGTCCTCTCGGCGCTCGTCAATGCTACCCGGGGACGTCCAAGGATGAACCCATATCACCACATCGTAAGCTGACAGTTCCTGAGCGGTTGGAACATCCTCGGTATCCGTGATCGGACGGGTGTCAAATGGGATGCCAGCCTTGTTCAGCGCATACTCATAGTAGAGGGTCACCCGGTCGCCCAGCCACTGATCGGCATCGACGAGAAGGGTGGACGGAGCCGGGGTCAGGACGAAGGTCTGGACAATGCGTTCGCCTACGACAATCGTCACCTCGGCCGTCTCGGTCCGATAGCCGGCTGTGGCAACGCGCAGCGTGTGGGTGCCGGCAGGCAGATCGATGCTGTATGTCCCCTTGCCGTCGGTCTGCGCGGTTATCGGTGTGCCGACGACTTCCACCGTGGCTTGGATTGGCACCCCGTCAACGGTCTTAATCTGGCCGGCCACAGTGCCAGTGGGCGCGCGCTTGAGTGCAACGTCACGCAAAGACAAGAAGCCAGCGAAGACCTGCACGTTTTGCAGCGTTTGTGGTTCGTATCCAAACGCTCGCACTTCCACGGTGTAGCGGCCTTCGGGCACAGCCACCGAATATTCGCCGTCACCAGCACCCTGCGTGGTAAACTGATCCTCGGGGTTCGTGATGGAGATGCCGGTGATTTCAGCCCCAGCGACCGGGGCACCGGTTGCACTGTCACGCACAAAGCCGTAGATCTTGCCGGCAGTCATAGCCCAGACTGTCGCGCGATAGGCATCAATCCGGCCGACGCCGGCTGCGTTGTCCGGCCCCGGCACCCCGATGTCCACTGCGGTCAACTTCAATATCTGTTCCAGATCGTCGATGCCCGGTTCAGGGTCGGCACGCTGCAGCACGACGCCGTCAATCGAGGGCGCCGGCTTGGCAGCAACCTCGCTAGCTGCTTTGCGAGCCGCCTCCAGCATCAAGGCAATGGAGGCAGTCACGTGCGGCGCAGCCATGGAGGTGCCGCTGAAGACCGCGTATTGGTTTCCCGGTACGCTCGACCGGATTGACCGACCGGGGGCGCTGAATTCTGGTTTTATTTCACCCCAGAAAGACGGCCCCTGGCTGCTAAATGAGGCAACGATCGGGTCGGGTTCGGTGGCTCCAACAGCAATGCTCTCAGGAAAGGAGCCGGGTGAGCCGACCGTCCCCACACCGAGCTCACCGCTGTTGCCGGCTGAGAACACCGGCACGATGCCGGCAGCGCGCAGCGCTTTGATGTCCGCGCGAAAACTGTCATCGGCGCCATTGGAGCTGCCCCATGAGTTATTGACAACATCGGGAGCTTTTGTGGGATCAGGATTTTCGCCATTCAGGTCAGTGGGGGCCAGGATCCACTGAAATCCCCGGTGGATGTTGATATCCTCCGCATCACCGCTGTCAGTAAAGATCTTAACAGCGATCCACTGGGCACCAGGAGCTACACCAATCTGCAAACGCTGACCGTTTTCGTCCACACCATCGCCAACCATTGTCCCCATCGTGTGGGTGCCATGGTTGTGGCCATCGCCCGGCGCCTGTGGGTAAGTTCCAGTGAAGTCAAACCAGTTGTAGTTGTGATCACCATCTTTGCCCCGGTACTTGCCTCGAAGCGCGTTGTGTTGCCAGTCCACACCAGTGTCCATGTTGGCAACCACGACGCCCTGGCCAGTAATTCCCAACTCCTCCCAGACCTGGTTCGCCCGAATGCGCTCAATGTTCCATAGCAGCGTCTGTGGTCGTTGAGAATCCACGTTCTCTTCGGCAGGTTCAGGGGGGAGATGGATCACGTGGTTCGCGCGAATCTTGAGCACATCGTCACGCTTTGCAATGGCAGCCAAAGTCTGAGCGTCACCTGTCACAGCCACACCGTTGAATATCCAGAAGGAGATGATATCGGTGGCGTGGCCGGCCTGCTCCTGCTTGTGGAGAAACGCGAGCAGGTCTCGCTGAGAGCGCTCGGCGGTGTTTCGGAGGGTCTCGTAAAGCGTCAGCCGGCGCGCAGTCAGCGTTTTGATGCCGGCTGCAGCCGACAGATCAGCCTGTTCCCGCAGATGAACAATGAATGTAGCCTGGCCATCTTCGGCAATCTGTCGCAAGAGCAGCGGTTCGATCTTCGCCAGAGCTGCCGGCGGGAGTTTGGGGAATGCGGTACCGGGCGCTGCAAGCCCGGTTTGTGCACTGTGAGATACAATAACACCCGTACTTCCTAAAGCCAGGCTCGGGAACAAAATGACAGAACTTACAAATAACAACAGGGCTATGGCCAGGACGACGCCTGCAATGCGGCCCTTCGGCAAATTTAGCCCATGCCCCGTCATCGAAGTCTGAATATGACTCTTCGTCGAACTCGGGACGCGACCTGTACGGCGAGAATCCATTGATTTTACTCCTTGAATTAGCAGTCAATTAAGTTGAACAGATTGGGCTGCCTGATACGTAACGAGTCGCCAGTCGTCACAATAGCCGGCCTGAGATAGCACGTAGACGTAATATGTTTTACCACTGGCAGGTGTAAAAGTCAAAACCCTGGTCTTCAGACAGCCTCCTATCTCCGGTGGCAAAGGTGAGGCAAGTCGGAACGAGGTTACCCAAAACACGTTAGCACGCCACTTGCCTCGTCCTACTCTGCTTCATTTGCTTCCGGTCTGCCCCGAGATAGCTGTGGCGAGGATGTGCAGCAGTTGCTGATCTTGTTCGGGGAGGACAGTACGAGGGTCCAAGAGTAATCGATCTTTCTCAATCCGGGCAATCACGGGGGGATCACTTGCACGAAGCTCAGCGGCAAGGCGATCCGGTGAATCGACTGTGATGGCAAGGGCGTGGCCTGGCAATGTCTCCCCCGGTAGTGAGCCACCGCCCACGGTAGATGCCGCTGGCACGACCTCTACGTTTGCCCCAGTCACCTGGAGGTGATCGGCCCATGCCTGAGCGCGCTTCCGCAATTGTTCAGCCGGCGCCGATATCATGCGCCACACCGGGATCTCCTCGGTTGCCGTACCCCGCAGGTAGCTTAGCAAGGTCGCCTGCAAGCCGGCCAGGGTGGTCTTATCAACGCGCAGCGCCCGCGTCATCGGGAAGTGTTTGATTCGGTCAACCAGATCAGCTCGCCCAACGATGATGCCGGCCTGCGGCCCGCCCAGCAATTTGTCACCGCTGAAGCAGACCAGGTCAGCGCCGGCCTGGATGGAAGCCTGGACGGTTGGCTCGGGCATCAGGCCATAGACGGTCGTGTCCAGCAGGCTGCCACTCCCCAGATCGTCCACAACAGGTAACCCCCGCTCTCGCCCCAGGGCAACCAGTTCCTCGATGCTCGTCTCGTGAGTGAAGCCAGTGATACGAAAGTTGCTGGTATGGACCCGCATCAGCAAGGCTGTTTCCTCAGTGATGGCAGCAGCGTAGTCACGCAGATAGGTCTTGTTGGTCGTCCCGACTTCTACAAGGCGTGCACCGCTCTGGGCCATGACCTCTGGAATTCGGAATCCGCCCCCAATTTCGACAAGTTGCCCTCGCGAAATGATGACTTCCCGGCCACGTGCCAGGGCGGTCAGGATCAGCAGTGTGGCGGCGGCGTTGTTGTTGACGATCAGGGCTGCTTCAGCGCCAGTCAGCCGGCGGAGAAGTTCGGTGGCATGGATGTAGCGGGAGCCTCGCTGGCCGGCATCCAAGTCGTACTCCAGATTGCTGTAGCCGGCACCGATCTCCTGCATCGCCTGTATGGCAGCCGCGCTCAGCGGAGCACGGCCCAGATTCGTGTGAATGATCACACCAGTGGCATTTATAAGAGCTCGGAGTGAGGGGCGCGCCGCCTCCTGCACTCTCCGGGCGACAGCGCTCACCAAATCATGGTAATCCGGCACGGGGTGGCCGGCCAGAACTTGCCCGCGCGTCTGATCAAGCACGACGCGGGCAATCTCGACTACGATCTCGTGACCAAAGCGCGATTTCAGCGCTCGCAGCGAAGGCTCATTCAAGAGCTTGTCTACACTGGGCAGGTAACGCAACTCCGCTTTAGGGTTCATGTGACAGAGAAAGTCTCAGTGCCTACCCGAAAAGTGCTCCGGACGGTCTCTGACCGCACCAGGGGTACAGTCGGAAACCGGCCGCAGCGATTTTTCGGATAGGCTTTTAGGCTATCGATATTCAAGCCCCCCTGGCGTTGGTGTCGCCGGAATGTACGGCTTGGCGATGACAATCACCCGATGAGTGTTGGTCCAGTACGGCCAGCACGAGACCAATGTCAATCGCTCATCTGACGTCGGCGCGATCCATTGGGCGTTTTTGCGCCGTTGCTCCTCCGAAGCACCAACTTCCTTCACAATGAATGCATTCTCGACCTTGTACTGGTACTCATGCCCGTCAGCATACAGATAGATCATGTCCCCAGGCTCCACCGCAGACAGGTTCTTGAAAACCTCACCTTTGATGTTGTTGTGGCCAGAGAGAACGCAATTACCAATGTTGCCAGGCAATCCCGACGACTTGTGGTAGCCCACAGCATAGTCGGCCGTGTCCCACACACTCGTGAACTTGCCGTCCTTGCCCTGGATGACGCTCCAGCCAACTTCCACGACGGGCGAGTCCACCCCGATGGAAGGGATCACGATTCGATCCGGCGGGTGCTGAGCTGGGGGGCGGATGGGCGTCGGCGAGGGCGTGGGCGTTGGCTCATCGGGGTATGGCGTGTAGGTAGGATACGGCGTATGTGTTGGATACGGCGTAACCGAGGGTACGGGGGTCGGCGGAAGCGGGGTCGGTGGTAACGCCGTCGGCTCTTGGGCAAGCGCAGGTGGTGGCTCTGCCGGCCGGTACTGCCGATAGAAGGTCAGGCCACCCAGCGCAAGCAATATGAAGCCGGCAATGATGAGAATCGTCGATAGATTGACGATCCGGGTCAAACGATAGGTCCAACGTTCCAAACGACTCATCACATTTTACTCAATTTGCACATACACGGGTGACCACCCGGAACAAGCGCTCAGTTCCAAGGCGAAGGTTTTCGACCGCGATTCGCTCATCCTTGCCGTGAATCGTTACGGCCAGGTCTGGTGGTGTGATTACAGGGTCAAAGCCGTAAGCTTTCATCCCGTGGCCTCGGAAGAAGCGAGAGTCTGTGGTGGCCGGCAACAAATATGGCGAGACCACACACCCGGGTGATACCTCACTCATTACGGATTCGATTGCGTCGAACAACGGCGTGTCCGAAGGTGACTCGGTGCCCGGATGGAACTCCTTGACCTCAATCTCGATGTCGGGTCCAACAACGCTGCTGACTGTTTCAAGAAGTTCGTCCAGCGTGACGCCGGGCAAGGTGCGTGTGTTGACGTTGGCCGTAGCCTGATTCGGAATCACATTTTCCTTGATGCCGGCATTCACCATCGTCGGCGAGAACACGTCACGCACCGCGAATTGCAGCATGCGGCCCACCTCATCCGGCAAGCTCTCGAAGAGCGGCGCCAGTACCTCATGCAAGTTGGCATCACTGAGATGAGCCGGCAGCGGAAGCAGGCCGCGCATCCTTTCAAACATCTCCTGGACCGAACGTGTGAGCCGATAGGGCGGGCAATAGTCATCTATCGCTGCCAGAGCACGGCTGATTCTCACGACCGGGTTCACGCCACGGGGCATGGCGGAGTGGCCGGCAGCTCCACGGGCCGTGAGCCGCAAATCACCGTACCCCTTCTCAGCCGTCGAGACCAGATAAAACTCGCGGCCATCCATCCGGATCCCTCTGCCACCCTCGTTTATAACGTACTCCGCGTCGATCTTGTCACGATGATGCTCCAGCATCCAGCGAGCACCATAGTGCCCCATGTTCTCTTCATCGGCGACGGCCAGCAGGATGAGGTCACGCTTCAGCGGAATCCCCTGGCGCTTGATCAGCAAGAGGGTCATCACCTCGATGGCGACCAGGTCTTTCATGTCCAGCGCTCCACGCCCCCAGACGAAGCCATCGTGAATCTCGCCGCCAAAAGGTGGATACGTCCATTCGTCTGGATCAGCGTATACCACGTCGGTATGGCCCAATAGGAGCAGGGGACGCGAGGAACCATCGCCTGTGAGCCGCGCGACCAGGTTAGCCCGGCCGGGTGCTGATTCCAGAATTTCGCTCTCGATCCCGTCTTGTGCAAGCAGATGCTGGATGTAGTCCGCCGCCGGCCTCTCATTCCCGGGCGGATTGGTGGTATCAAATTGGATGAGACGCTGCAAGACCTCGACTGCTTCCTGGCCGGCAGCTTCCCAGTCGATGTTGTAGGACATTGATGCTCTCCATGTGTTATGACGAATGATAATGCCTGAGTGCGGTGGATGCCGTTAGCTTGGTTACCTTGAACTAATCTAGCCCAAGTTTAGCATCACAGCTATGGGCAGGTCAAATGAGGGTATGAAGATTGGAGAGTGGGGAGAGATTGAGGGTTGAAGATGGGAGACGCCATGCATTCTCCAGGCATTTTGCCCTTACTCCCCATCCCGGGCGGCTGTATCTCCTTCCCGGTTGTCGATTTCTTCTGGCGTGTTGGCGGGGGACTGTGGCTCATAATACAGAAACGACATGATCCCGAGGATAATGCCACCAATGATGGCAATCCCCAAACCCAAAAATGGATGCTGGCCAATGTAAGCAATAGCCAGAAGGGAGAATAGGATCCAGAGAAGGAGAAGGTTGATGGTGCGAGTTGGAAATCTCATCGATCATCCATGCGAACGGGTCGTCTAATCACGGAGCATAGCGACGCAGGATGCGATCCACGCTGCCGCCATAGCTTTCGCCGAACAGATTGAGATGGGTCAACAGGTGATATAGTTGATACAGTGGCCGGCGCTCTTCATATCCCGGCGACATCGGATAGACCTCGTTATACGCTTCGTAAAAACTATGCGGGAAGCCGCCGAAAAGCTCTGTGAACGCCAGCTCGATTTCACGATCCGCGTAGTACACGGCCGGGTCGATCAGGACTGGCCGGCCCTGGGTATCAACCAGGTAGTTGCCACCCCACAGATCCCCATGAATCAGCGATGGCTGCACCTCATCATTGAGCCACTTGTCCAGGTGATCCATCAGCCACCCCAGCCGGCGCTCACGATCCGGCGGCATAAGGCCTTTCTGGCGTGCCAGTTGCCGCTGGAAACCCAGCCGGCGCTCGCGGTAAAACGCGACCCACGACGGCATGGGCTCGTTCGGCTGTGGCAACGCCCCGATGTAGTTGTCATAGCCCAAACCGAATTCCGAAGCCGTCTCCCGATGCAGCGCCGCCAGTTGCCGGCCAAACGTCTCGCCCATGGCCGACCTGTTCACACTACCCTGGTCGATCCACTCCAGCACGATAAAGGCTGGCCGGCGATTGGCCGGCTCACCATAGCCAAAGACAGCCGGCACGCGAATCGCACCCGGTGCTCGCAGCAGTTCCAAACCTCGGGCTTCGACCTCGAACAGCTTAGGCAACGGCTTCGAGTTCCATTTCACGAAGTACACCCCGCGCTCTGTCTCGACGCGGGCCGCATCGTTGATATCACCGCCGGCCACACGCCGGCTGACTCGAACAGGCGTCGGATCACCGGTCTGGCGCAGTACTTCCGCGACGGCCTCAGCCAGGCCGGCGGGCAATTCGCCTCTCAAAAGCCCTCCGTCTCGCGGATATACGCCAGCAACCCCCGGCAGCCGGCCTCGACCAGCTCATAGACATAGTCGAAGTTGCCGTCGTAGTAGGGATCTGGCACATCCCGAACACCAACTTCGCCGGCAAAATCCAGCAACAGATGTACTTTTCCATCCAACCGGTTTCGGCCACTGTAGCGCTGAAGCGCGCGGAGATTTGACTGGTCCATGGCAACCACATAGTCCGCCGATTCCACATCCCATGCCGTGATCTGGCGAGCCCGCTTGCCACTCAGATCAATCCCGCGCTCCTTTAACTCCCGCAGCGTACCCCAATGCGGTGGTTCACCCACATGCCAACCCCCTGTTCCGCCAGATTCTATCTCAAACCGATCGGCCACACCTTCTTGTTGCACCAGATGCCGAAATACGGCTTCGGCCATTGGCGATCGGCAGATATTTCCAAGACATACAAACAATACACGAGTCACCAACACATATCCTCCATTCGATCTTGGCTTAGTACTGCGCGCGATTATAGCATACCACCTAGAGCGTCGCAAAAGAAAGGGGCTCTCTTGCCAGATTGGACGTCCGCCTCCTTTGCTTGCAGAACAAGAGCATGTATAATCCCGGCAATACAAGGCCGATTTCTTTCGCAAAGTACGTGAGAGCGCAATGAACATGACCACACTGTATGGGGGTATCGAAGCCGGCGGCACGAAATTCGTGTGTGCAATAGGCTCCGGTCCGGACGACATCTGTGCTGAGACGCGAATCCGAACGACAACACCTGAGGAGACAATCGCTCAGGTAATTGACTTCTTCCAGACACAGCCATGCGACTTAACCGCTGTGGGGATAGCCTCATTTGGGCCGCTGGACCCCGATCCGGCGTCCCCAACCTTCGGCTTCATTACCACGACACCCAAACCTGGCTGGGCACATACCGACCTTGCCGGCGCTATCCGCCGGGCCTTGGGCGTGCCCGTCGGTTTCGACACGGACGTGAATGGCGCGGCTCTGGGCGAATCCCGGTGGGGGGCAGCTCGAGGATTAGACACCTTCATCTACCTCACTATCGGCACTGGCATTGGCGGCGGTGGGATGGTCGGCGGTAGCCTGATACATGGGCTCATCCACCCGGAGATGGGCCACATTCGCCTGCCCCGTGATCAGAAAGCCGATCCTTTTCCCGGCATCTGCCCCTTTCACGGGGACTGTCTGGAAGGACTGGCGTCTGGGCCGGCTCTGGAGGCCAGATGGGGCCAGCCGGCGGAGATGCTCCCCCCGGACCACCCTGGCTGGTCCCTGGAAGCCCACTATCTCTCACTGGCGTTGGTGAACTTCATCTGCACGCTCTCGCCTCAGCGCATCATACTGGGAGGCGGCGTGATGAAACAGCCACAGCTCTGGCCGATGATTTGGACCAATGTGCCGGCGCTGCTCAACGACTACGTCCAGGCATCCGAGATTCTGGAGAGCATCGAAGATTACATCGTTCCGCCGATGCTGGGGGACCGGGCCGGCGTGCTTGGAGCTATTGCGCTGGCACAAAAGGCCACACGCTGAGACCAACAACAGGGCTATCAGGGTGACGCCAGGTGAGCCTTTGACTCCCGGCCACCCAATGACCGGGGATCTGTACTTCGAACGGACACAGACCCAAAATGTCAGTACGCGGCCAATTCCCGTATCGCGCCGGCTATCTTGCGGGCGTCGGGCATGAAGAAGCCTTCCATGCCCTGGTTGTACGGCATGGCCGGCACGTCCGGGCCTGCCACGCGCATAATCGGCCCGTCCAGATACTCGAAGGCATCCTCGGCGACGATGGCGGCCAACTCCCCGCCCAGGCCCCCGGTCTTGGTGTCCTCGTGGACAATGAGGACTTTCCCGGTCTTCTTGACAGAATCCAGGATGGTCGGCCTGTCTGGCGGGAAGAGGGTACGCAGGTCCACGATCTCTGCTTCGATCCCCTCGCGGCTAACTTCCTCGGCAGCCTTCAAGGTCTCGTGAAGCATCATGCCGTAGGTGAGAACGGTCAGATCGTCGCCAGGGCGCTTCACATCTGCTTTGCCAATGGGAACGGTGTAGTCGCCGGCCGGCACTTCGCTGTTGATCAGGCGCGGCATGAAGTACGTTTTCTTGTGCTCCAGGAAGATGACCGGGTCCTCGTCGCGGATGGCGGCTTTCAGCAGTCCTTTGGCGTCGTAGGGAGTGGCCGGCGCGACTACTTTGAGGCCCGGAACGTGACAGAAAAAAGCCTCCACGCTCTGGGAGTGGTACAGCGCGCCGCCTGTCCCACCGCCGTACGGGACGCGGATCACGATGGGGCAGCCGAAGTCGCCGGCTGACCGATACCGCATTTTAGCCGCCTCGTTGATGATCTGATCCATGGCGGGGTAGACGAAGGCGGCAAACTGGATCTCTGCCACAGGTCGAAAGCCCACAACGGAGAGCCCAATGGCCACGCCCACGATCCCGGATTCGGCCAGCGGGGTGTCGAACACCCGCGACCGGCCGAATTCCTGGTACAGCCCCTTGGTGATGTTAAAGACACCCCCGCGTTTGCCCACATCTTCTCCCAGGACAATCACCCGTTCGTCCCGGGCCATCTCCTCACGGAGCGCGTCATTCAAGGCTTCAGCCAACGTTTTCCTGGCCATCAGCGCTCGCTCTCAAAGTAGACATGGGTCAGAGTCTCTTCCGGGGCCGGCTCGGGGCTCTCCACCGCGAAGTCGATAGCGTCTTCGATCTCGCGTTTTACCGAGTGGTGGATTTCGGCTTTGCCGGCGCTGTCCAGAAACCCCCGCTTCTCCAGATAGCCCTCAAACCTGGCAATCGGATCTCTGGTTGGGCTCCTCCACCTCTTCAGGCTCCCGGTAACGGTGCGGCGGATCGGCCATGATGTCTGGATCGGCGGCGGCGTGGGGGTCCAGGCGATAGGTCTTGGCTTCGATCAGGGTTGGACCATCACCTCGCCTGGCCCGCTCCGCTGCGCCTCGGGTGACCTCGTAGACAGCCAGGACGTCATTGCCGTCCACGACGACGCCCGGAAAGCCATAGCCGGCGGCCCGCCCGGCGATGTCCTCGACGGCCATCTGCTGGTGTTGCGGAACCGAGATGGCATAGCGATTGTTCTCGCAGAAAAAGATGACGGGGGCCTGATGAATGGCCGCGAAGTTGAGACCCTCGTGGAAATCGCCTTTGCTGGTGGCACCATCGCCGAAATAGACGATCGCGATTGCGTCCTCCCCTTTGAGCTTCAGCCCCAGAGCCGTTCCCACAGCCTGCGGGATTTGGGTAGCCACGACGCTGGAACTGGTGACGATGTTGAGACGCCGGCAGCCGAAGTGGGCG